>CANQIH010000037.1 GCA_947624035.1 uncultured Oscillospiraceae bacterium
GGCGTCCACCACCTTCATATTGAGGGCGATGGGGTCCACGCACTCCACCACGGCGATGGGCTGGGTGGCGCTGTCGGCAAAGGTCCCGTCGGAGGAGTACACCTTGGCGGAGCCCTCGCTGCCGAAGAGCATGACACGCTTGTTGAACACGCAGAGACCGGTCACCGTGTTCTCGCCAGGGAAGGTGACGCCGGTCACCCGGTAGAAGTACGTCACGTCCACGGTGTAGTAGCCCCGGTTGAAGCTGATCTCATCCACATCCACATCCGCGAACAGCAGCGCGGCCGAGGTGGGCCGCACGCTGAACGCGCTCTCTATGTACGGCTGGGAGCTGGCGGTGGGGTAGACACGCAGGTCCTCCACGCAGTCCTTGTCGCGGCAGCTGTCGTATATCTTCCTTGTATGGATGCACACGGCTTCGGTGCAATCCTGGCTGTCCGCCATGCTGATACCTCCTATCATCTTGCCGGGCTGCCCCGGCGTTTCAGTACAGTCTATGCGCCGCCGGGCCGATTGTGAAAAAGACTGTACGGCCGGGGAAAAATGTGATACCATACCAATATATGACGGAGGAGGCGCGGATATGGAGAATTGGGGCTTTATACGGGATAAGCTGGATATCAAAATATTGATCCTGTTCATACTGGAGAAGCTGCCGCAGCCCGTGGAGGCGGCCACGCTGGCGGACCTGGCCCTCTTTGACGGGGGCTTCACCTGGTTCGACTACACCGATTGCCTGGCGGAGCTTGTCAAGACCGGCCACGTGACCGAGGAGGCGGGGAAGTACGCCATCACGGACAAGGGCCGCCGGAACGTGGATACCGTGTCCTCCAGCCTGCCCTATACCGTCCGGGCCAAGGCCGAGCGGCTGGCCGCGCCGGTGGCGGCGGCCATGCGCCGGTCCAGTATGATCGAGACCGCCGTGGAGCCCGGGGCCAAGGGCGGCGCCACGGTGAGCCTGCGCCTGTCCGACGGGGTGGGGGAGATCGTGTCCATGCGCCTGGCCGTGCCGGACGAGGACCAGGCCCGGGCCATCGAAAAGCGCTTCCGGGCCGGGGCCGAGGACATATATAACGGCATCATTGGACTTCTCACGGAGTGATATGTATACAGCAAGAGCGCCCCGCTTTTCAGCGGGGCGCTCTTTGCGTCTTTAGTATCAGCTGTTCAAGATGTGGAACAGCTCGTCCATGTCGATGGGCTTGGCGAGAAAACCGTCCATGCCGCTGTCCAGAGCATGGTGCCGGTCCTCCGCGGTGCAGTTGGCGCTGCATGCGATGATGCGCACGGTCCCGGCGTCCGGCCGGTCCAGGGCGCGGATGGCGGCGGCGGCGGCAAAGCCGTCCAGCACCGGCATGAGCAGGTCCATGAGGATGAAGCCATAGGTGCCCGGCGCGGAGGCGGCGAACAGGTCCAGGGCCTGCTGGCCATCGGGGGCCAGGTCTGCCTCGTAGCCGCTTTCGGTCAGAAGGTCCAGCATGATCTCGCTGTTGAGCTCGTTGTCCTCGGCCACCAGGATGCGGGACCGCCCCTTATCCCCGGCAGCGGCGCTGTCCGGCATGCCCCGGACGGGCTGGGCCTCATGGGCGGGGAAGGAGAAGGTGAAAACGCTGCCCACCTCCGGCGCGCTGACGAAATCCAGCTTGCCGTCCATGAGCTTCACCAGCCGGTGGCAGATGGCCAAGCCCAGGCCCACGCCCTGGTCGCCCTTGGACACGGTGTCCCGTTCCTGGGCGAAGGCGTCGAAGATGTTCCGGCGGAACTCCTCGCTCATGCCCTTGCCGGTGTCGGCCACCTCCATGTCGGTGTGGATGACGCCGGCCTCCACGGTCTGCCGGACCGTGACGGTGACGCTGCCGCCCGGGGGCGTGAACTTGGCGGCGTTGTCCAGGAGGTTCAAAAGCACCTGCTGGATGCGCACTCCATCCCCGATCACCCAGGGCTGGGGCAGCTGCACGTCCATGTGGAAGTCCAGATTCTTCTCCGCCATGGTGCTGCGGACGATGGCCTCTGCGGCGGAGAGCACCGTCTCCAGGTCCACGGGCTTCTGGTCCAGTTTCACGTCCTCGTTGTGGAGCAGGGACATGTCCAGAATGTCGCTCACCAGGCTCAGCAGGTACTTGGCCGTGGTGGTGGACTGGTCCAGATAACGGGTCAGCAGTTCCTTGTCTTCCAGCTTGCGGCCCATGAGATAGTTCAGGCCGATGAGCCCGTTCAGGGGCGTGCGTATCTCGTGGCTCATGGTGGACAGAAACTGGCTCTTGGCCCGGGCATCCGCCTGGGCCCGGACAGACTGGATGTGCTGCCGGGTCAGCAGGACTAGCAGGAAGGCTACCAGGATGAACGAGCAGATGAAGATGGACACGGCGTACCGGTAGCGGTACAGAAAATCGCCCACGGTGTAGGTGTAGCGGTTCTCCATGACCGCCTGGATGATATAGCTGCCCACCACGTCCTCCGGCATCTGGGCGATGGCCTTGTCCAGGATGTCGATGAGGACCCGGCCGCTGGGGTCCGCGGGGTCGCCGTTGGCGTCAAAGGGGACCACGGCGGAGAAGCACAGCTCGTCGTCCATGCCCAGCACGGGGATCACCTTCATGTTCTCGTAGGAGGGCTTGGTGAGCCAGTATTCCGCCACGTACTGGTTGATGATCATCACGTCCGTCTTGCCGGACCGGACGGCGTCGAAGCAGTCACCGATGGTGTCGTAGTCCACCAGGGTGTAGTTGGGATAGGTGTCCGCCATGACCTTGCGGAGGGTCTGGGAGCCGCTGGACACGGCCACGGTCAGCGCCGCGTCGGCGGAGTAGGTCAGGTCCTGCCGGGCTACCACCACCTTCCGGCTGGAGAAGTAGGGGTCGCTCATGAGGATGCCCCGGGCGTGCTGGTTCTCCTCGTTATATTCCACGCTGGTGACCAGGGCCAGGCCCTCGTCCATGAGGTAGTCGTAGGTCACGGACCCGCCGGGCAGGGGGACATACTCGAAGGTGAGGCCGGTGACCCGCTGGATGCGGTCGAAGATGTACCGGGAGACGCCCGCCAGAGAACCGCCGGCGCCGGTAAAGGATACGGGGATCCGATCCTGGACGAACCCCACCTTCAGGGTGCCGCAGGAGGCTATGTAGGCCTGTTCCTCTTCGGTGAGGCCCAGGGAGTTTTCATCATTCTCCGCGGCCATGGCGGGCACGGCGCCGGCCATGAGGGTGAGGATGATGAGCAGCGCAGAGACGGTCCGCATGATGCGCCGGAGCATAAGTACCACTTCCGATCCTGTTGGATGGGCATACACAACTATTGTAAGTTCGCGGGGTGGTTTTGTCAATCATTTTGTTAATAAATGAAAGAATAAAAGAGAGCCCGGGCCGCATGAAGCGGCCCGGGCTCACGTGTATCCCGGAGCAGAGAGAGTATTACATTACAGGAACGTGGAGAACACCGTTGCGCACAGGACCGTCAGAACGCCCGCGACGGCGATGGACAGGCTGCTCACAGCCCCGGCCAGCTCGTCCATCTCCATGGCCCGGGCCGTGCCGATGACGTGGGCGGAGGTCCCCAGGGCCACACCCTGGGCCACCGGGTCCCGGATGCGCAGCAGCCTGCACAGGCCCGCGCCGGTCACGTTCCCCAGCACGCCGGTGACGGCGATCACCGCCGCCGTGACGCTGACCAGCCCGCCCAGTTCCTGGCTGATGCCGATGCCGATGGCGGTGGTGACCGACTTGGGCAGCAGCGTCACGTATTGCTGGTGGTCCAGGCCGAACAGCGCCGACAGCGCCAGAATACTGACAAGGCTCGTGAGCACACCGGCGAGGATGCCTGCCAGGACGGCCTTCAAGTTCTTTTTCAGGCACGCCAGCTTCTCATAGAGGGGGATGGCCAGACAGACCGTGGCCGGTGTGAGCAGGCTGCTGAGACTCTGGGCGCTCGCCTGGTACTGCTCATAGCTCGAACCGGACAGCACCACCGCGCCGATGGTGATGCCGATGGCGATGAGCAGGGGGTTGAAGATCGCCCAATGGAAGCGCCCGGCCAGCCACATGCCCAGAAAATACGCGGCAAGGCTCACGACGGGCCAGAACCAGCCGGCCTCCGCCAAAAATCCGCTCATGGGTCCTCCTTCCTCCCGGACATGCGGATGACCCGCTGGGCCGCCCGGCCCGACACGCCCATGGTGAGCGCCGTGGTCACGGCGATGATGACCAGCACCGGCAGCCATATCCCCTTCAGCACGTCCCAGGTGTTGATGAGGCCCACCGCCGCCGGGATGAACATGACGGGCATGATCTCCACCAGGAACTTTCCCGTCTCCCGCACCGCGGACAGACAGATGGCCCCCGTGCTCAGCGCCAGCAGCATCAGCAGCAGGCCGTATATCCCGGCCGGTACCGGCAGCGGGATGAAGTAATGGAGCGCCTCTCCCAGCAACGTGATAAAAAGGATCCGCGCCAGCTGTTTCAGGTATGCCATGCCGTTCCCCCTTTCAGTTCATGATGATGCGCGCCATCAGAGGATCTGGCCGATGGCTTCCAGAAGCCGCGGCTCATCCTGGACCGTGAGGGCGGTGGAGGGGATGAGGTAGTCCAGAAGCAGCCGGATGTTGGCGTCCGTGGGCTCAAAGCCGATCTGCCGCAGGGTGGTGGGCAGGTTCATGTGTTCCATGAGGCTGCGTACCTCGTCCACGTAGCTCTGGTCCATCTCGTTGAACTTCAGCTGCATGAGGATGCCCACGGCGACGATCTCGCCGTGCATCACGCCGGCCGCTTCTTTGGTGAACGACCTCCGCATAAAATCATACAGGCCGTGGGCCAGAGCCAGCTGGTCCACGCCGCAGGAGAAGCCGCTGACCACGCCGGTGTGGAGAAGGTTGGTGAGTATGATGTCCGTGAACCGGCCGGAATCCAGACCCTGGTCATAGACCTTCGGGCCCTCGCCCATGAGCACGTCGTATATGGCCTGGGAGTTGACCACGCATATGTATTTCTCCACAGGGCAGTCCCGGTAGCTCTCTATCTTCCGGTTGTGTATCACCTCCGGCAGCTTGGCGATGGAGTCGAAGATACCTGCCGCCAGCGTGCGCCGCGGGGCCGTGGCGATCACGTCCGTGTCCGCGATGACCACGTCCGGTGTCCGGGTCATCTGCAGGGAGCCGTCGGGGGCGCCGTCGTCGTTATACATGATGCAGACCGACGCGGCCGCGGCGCAGGTCGCTACAGACGTGGGGACGTTGATGAGCTCCATGCCGCCCACGGTGGCGGCCGCCTTGGCCTGGTCCATGCACTTGCCGCCGCCTACGCCCACGAGCACCGTGCAGCCGGCCGCCTTGGCCCCGGCCGCGTACTCCGCCGCCCGGGCCCGGGTGCAGGCGCCGGTGAGGGTGCGAAGCTCCGGCGTGATACCGGCGTCCCGGAGGCTGTCTCCGCAAATGCCCATCAGCAGCGGCAGGGTGGTGGGACCGCCGATGAAAAACGGCTTTCCGCCGCGGGCAAGGATCTCCGGGGCCAGCTTGCTTATGCAGCCGTGACCATATAGGAATTTCCCTGTGCCGACGCGCAGATCCGCATAGCTGTTGTTCAGTTCCATTTGAATACGCTTCCTTTCCGGGCAGAGTTTCTGCCCAAGGCCTCCGGTGAGGGGCGTGATGTGCTCTCGTAATGAGCGAACCTATTATATACAGAAAAGATATTTTTTTCAATATAAAAAATAAAAAAATAATTATTGACAATTTATGTATATCATGCTAGGATAGAAGCTGCAAATGGAAGGGTATTTGTGATTTGTGACAAATCTTCTTGCTGCTCCAACGCAGAGGTCAGGTTGGTGCGGGTCATACATACGCCGATGCCCTTTCTCTGGCAAATGGATATATGCCGCTAAAAGGAGGATACATAATGTTCATGACTCCAGCGCAATTGCGTGAACAGCTGCATGGCGTGTGCGTCATCAGCATCACTCCGTTCAAGGAGAACGGCGAGTTTGACCCCGTAGGCTATGAAAAGAATTTGAAATATATCCTGGCTGGCGGACTGGACAGCTCCAACGCCACCATCGTCGTCGGCGGCAGCACCGGCGAGTGCGGCGCCATGCGCACCGAGGAGCGCAAGGAGGTTTTGGACTGCGCTCTGGAGGTCCTGGACGGAAAGCTGCCCGTGATCCAGGGCTGCAACAGCACCAGTGTGAAGGAGTCCATCGAGCTTGCGCAGTACGCCCAGGACAAGGGCGCCGCCGGCGTGATGGCCCTGTCCCCCTATTACTATCCCGCCAAGGACGAGGAGTGCATCTACGCGTTCTATAAGGAGCTGGCGGAGAGCACGGACATGGGCATCCTGCTGTACAACAACTTTGAGGTCATGAACATCGACATCCCCCTCACGGTGCTCAAGCGGCTGAAGAAGTTCCCCAACGTGGTGGGCATCAAGGAGTGCACACCCGCCTTCTTCAAGATGACCCGTGTCGTCCAGGAGATCGGCGACACCGTCAGCGTGGTCAACGGCCACGGCGAATTTCTGGAGCCCTACGCCGGGCTGGCCGGTTGCGCGGGCTTCATCTCCAGCATGTCCAACTTCGTCCCCGAGCGGGCCGTGGCCATCTGGAACGCCCGCAAGGCGGGCGATTACGCCAAGGCCAAGGAGATCCGCGACACCATGGTGCCCTATATGGACCTGGCCAGCAGGTTCTCCGCCCAGGGCGGCGAGTACAAGGTCATCTCCATGCTGAAATACATCACTGACCTGGTGGGCAGCTGCGGCGGCTGGCCGCGCACCCCCTGCGTGCCCCTCAACGAGGAGGACAAGGCCCAGGTCAGGGAGGTCCTCAAGGCCATCGGCAAGTGAGGCGCCCATACATCTGTAAAAACGGACGGCCCTGACCGCCCTTTTTAACCTGAGAAACTATTTAAAAAAGGAGAATCGACATGAAGAAACTGTTCGCACTGCTTCTTGCTCTGGCCATGGTGTTCACCCTCGCCGGCACGGCCCTGGCCGACGACCCCGTGACCATCACCCTGGTCCGCACCGGTACGCCGGAGGTCCTTCACGACATCTTTGAGCCGATGATCGAGGCATTTGAGGCGGAGCATCCCAACATCAAGGTCGAGCTGCAGGACCTGGGCTGGTCTGACGCCACCCAGAGCCTCCAGACCTGGGCCTCCTCCGACACCCTGCCTGACGTGATGTACCATCTGCCGGGCACCATCTTCAACCTGGCCACCATGGACAAGATCCTGGACCTGACCCCCTACATGGACGACGAGCTGAAGGAGGACATGTTCCCCTCCATGCTGGAGGCCGGCCAGTTTGAGGGCAAGCAGTACATGGCGATCTGCAACGCCACGTCCCTGATGCTGTGGTACAACGCCGACCTGTTCGAGCAGGCTGGCCTGGACCCCGATTCGCCTCCCACCACCTGGGCTGAGATGCTGGAGGCCTGCGAGGCCCTGTCCAAGCTGGACGGCATCAAGCCCCTGGGCCTGTACGCCAGCCCCGCCGGCGGCGAGACCAGCTTCGTGTTCGAGTCCCTGTTCACCACCGAGTACGGCGGCAGCGCCTGGGACCCCGAGGCCGGCGGCTATGTCTATGACACCGAGGAGGGCAAGGAGGCCGCCGTCAACACCCTGCAGTTCCTGCAGGACCTGACCGCCTATGCCCAGGACAACTACGTGGAGTACGGCCGCTTCGACTGCCGGACCCTGCTGACCAACGGCGATGTGGCCATGGTCCTGGACGGCATCAACATGGCCAACCAGATGCCCGACCAGCTGGCTGACGGCTCCATGCGCTGCGCCCTGCTGCCCGCCGGCGCCAGCGGCATCCAGTCCACCGCCATCAACTGCGGCGGCTGGTACATCCCCACCAACTGCGAGCACCCCGACGAGGCCTGGGAGTTCCTGCGCTACACCATGCAGACCGAGAACCAGCTGGCCCACGCCAAGTATGGCTCCGTCCCCATCCTGAAGTCCGAGGCCGCCACCTACACTGACGGCTACATGGCCACCGTGGCCGCCTCCCTGGAGAACAGCTACGCCGAGGGCATCTGCGCCGACACCGACGCCCTCTGGGAGGTCAACGGCGAACAGCTCCAGCTGCTCATGATGGGCGAGCAGACCGCTGAGGAGACCTGGGAGGCCATCTCCGAGGGTCACGCGGATATCTTAGGCTGATCTTTCCCCGCAAGGGCTCCCAGCTCCGGCCGGGAGCCCTTTTTCCCCCGATGCACACCCCGTTTTGAGAGGAGGCAGAGAAATGCCCAAAAGGACCCTGCGGCAAAGACATGCGCTTCGATACGCGGAACCCTACATCTATCTTGCGCCGACCATCGGCCTTTTTGTTTTCATCCTTCTGATCCCCCTGTACAACCTCTTCAAGTATTCCCTCGGCGACTCCAACATCGTGCAGGGCTTCAAGGAATGGAACAACTTTGACAACTTCAAATATCTCGCCAACGGGAGATTTCTCGACAGCCTGAAGGTGACCGGTATCTACGTGCTGTTCGGCGTGTTGGGCGTGGTGTTTTTCGGCACGATCGTGGCCCTAGCGCTGGATAAGCCGATACCCGGCCGCGGCCTGTTCCGCTGCCTGGTCATCATCCCCTGGGTGGTGCCTCAGGCGCTGGCGGCCACCATGTGGCGCTGGGTGCTGAACGCGCAGTTCGGCTTTCTGAACCAGGCGCTCATGGCCCTGGGCCTCATAGAGGAAAATATCGGCTTCCTGTCAAAAGACACCGCCTTGGCCACGGTCATCGTGGTGCGAATATGGCAGGGCACGCCGTTTATGATCATGTCGCTGCTCTCCGCCCTCCAGACCGTGCCAGAGGACATCCATGAGGCGGCCTCCCTGGACGGGGTCAACGGGCTGCAGCGTTTCTTCTACATCACGCTGCCCTTCATCCGGCCCGTGCTGCTGACCACCACGGTCATCGTCACCGCCTGGACGGTGCAGATCTTCGACTCGGTCTATATCCTGACAAGCGGCGGCCCCGCCCGGGCCACACAGCTGGTGGCGCTGGAGATATACTCCAAGGCCTTTACGCAAAACGACCTGGGCACCGCCTGCGCCATCGCCCTGGTGGTGCTGGCCATCATCATGGTGCTGAGCGTAATCAAATCCAAGTTTGACGAGGAGGGGGGATTGCTGTGAAGCGGAAGACAAGGCGGCGCTGGATGCTCGCCGGGCGGTACGCGGTCATCGCGTTTTGGGTGCTGTTCACCCTGATGCCCATATACACCGCCTGGGTGGCGTCCCTCACCAAATTCGAGAACCTGGGCAAGTCCTTCCTCTATCCCGTGGATTGGGCCTGGGAGAATTGGGTCAACATCTGGACCCGGGTGGATATGCTGGGTTACCTGAAGTCCACCTTCATCTACGCCATCTGTTCCGCGCTGATCGCTGTGATCCTGGCCATCTTCGCTGGGTACGCCCTGTCCCGGTTCCGTTTCCGGGGCAAGAAGGTCTATTCCAGCACGCTGCTGGTGACCCAGGTGCTGCCCCAGGTGGTCATCGTGGTGCCGGTGTTCATGCTGGTGAACAAGCTGCACCTGTACGACACCTACGCGGGCGTCATCCTCACCATCGTGGCCACCTCCATGGCCTTTCCCACCATGCTGATGCGCAGCTTCTTCGACAGCGTCCCCCGGGACCTGGAGCAGTCCGCGGCCATCGACGGCTGCAACCGGGTGCAGACCCTGTTTCGGGTGGTGCTGCCCATCACCCTGCCCGGCATCGGCACGTCCTTCGGCCTCGCGTTCTTCTCCGGCTGGGGCCAGTACCTCTATCCCATGGTGCTCACCCGCTCCAACGCGCTGACGCCGGTGACCGTGGGCATCTCCCGGATGATCGACAACCAGACCCACTGGGAGTCGGTGATGACCGGCACGCTCATCTCCATCGTCCCCGCCGTGCTCATCTATCTGCTGGTGCAGAAGTCCCTGATCCGCGGCATGGCCAGCGGCGCTGTGAAGTGACATGGGAAAGGCCATGTGGAACGGCGCGGAGATACTGCGCGAAAAATGGCGCGCAGGACAGTTCGCGACGGGCTTTGCAGTCACGCTGCCGGCGCCGGAGCTGAGCGAGATGGCCGCCTGGGCGGGCTATGACTTCGTGTTCGTGGACATGGAGCACCCGCCCATGGGCCGGGAGACCGCCGCCCGCCATGTGGCCGCCGCCCAGGGAGGCGGCGTGCCCGCGCTGGTCCGGGTGCGCGGGACGGAGCCGAATATGCTCAAATCGGTCCTGGACATGGGGCCGGACGGGGTGATCTTCCCCTTTATCCACACCGCCCAGGACGCCAGGGCGGCGGTGGCCGCCTGCTCCTACCCGGACGGGGCATACCATGGCGTCCGCGGACAGGGCCCCCAGCGGGCGGTCCGCTGGGGCTTCGGCGACAGCGAGAGCTATCTCCGGGACCCGGGGCAGTATCTGCTGCGCATCATGCAGATCGAGTCCTGGGAGGGGTGGCAGGCGCTGGACGAGATCCTGGCCGTGCCCGGCGTGGACGGGGTCTATCTGGGCCCGGCGGACCTGGGCCGCAGCCTGCGGGCCCACGCCGGAGACGCACCACCGCCGCTGGAGGAGGCCTGCGCCGACGTGCGCCGCCGGGTGAGCCAGGCCGGAAAGTGGATGGGCGCGCCGCTGCCCCCGGACAGAGCCGCCATCGCCGCCCTCCGGGACCAGGGGGTCCAGTGGGGCGTGTGCGGCATCGACGCCGACCTGCTGGCCGCCGGCATGCGCTGGTGCCTGTCAGAGGTGGCGCCATTCAGCAATTGATCAGAAGGAGAGATACATATGCCTGTATTTGAGATGCCCCTGGAGCAGCTGCGCGTCTATCAGGGCAGCAGCCCCCGGCCGGCTGATTTTGACCAGTATTGGGCGGAGGCCCTGGCGGAAGGTGAGAAGACGGGTCTGGACTACACGCTGACCCCCGCCGCGTTCCAGGCGCCGGGGCTGGCCTGCTTCGACCTGTGGTTCACCGGCACCCTGGGCGCCAGGATACACTGCAAGCTGGCACGCCCGGAGCATGTGGAGGGGAAGATCCCCGGCGTGGCCGTCTTTCACGGCTACATGCACCACGGCGGCGAGTGGTTCGAGCGGCTGCCCTATGCGTATGCGGGCATGGCCGTGCTGACCCTGGAGGCCAGGGGGCAGGGCGGCCTGTCCGAGGACGTCTATTCCGGGGCCGGTCCGACCCTGTTCGGCCACATCATGCGGGGCGTGCGGGACGAGGATCCCCAGAAGCTGTACTACCGCGACGTATACCTGGACGCGGTCAAGACCGTGCGCATCCTGATGAGCATGGACTTCGTGGATGAGACCCGCGTGGGCGTGACCGGCAAATCCCAGGGCGGCGGCATATCCGTCGCCGTCAGCGGCCTCGTGCCGGAGATCAAGCTGTGCGCGCCGCTCTACCCGTTTTTGAGCGACTTCAAGCGAGTGGTGGATATGGACCTGAACAAGGGCGCCTACGACGGGTTCTACTGGTACTTCAAAAAATGCGACCCCACCCACCGGACGGAGCGGGAGGTATTCGAGCGCCTGGGCTACATCGACATCCAGAACCACGCCCCCAACGTGAAGGCCAAGGTCCTGTGGCAGACCGGCCTCATGGACGACCAGTGCCCGCCGTCCACCCAGTTCGCCGCCTATAACAAGCTGCCCGGGCCAAAGGACATCATCCTCTACCCCGAGCACACCCACGAGATGATCTACTACGCCAACGACGAGATATTCACTTTTTTGCAGGCTCTCTGACGCCGGAAGGGGGGCGCTCAGGCCTCCGGACCCGGTCCTGATTCGATGACCCTTGATTTTGCTGGACAATCATGGTATTACTACATTGTTCGACATTTTGAGATAGGGGAAGGCCAGAATGAACGCTTCTGAAAAGAAAAACCCGTTCCTCCTGAATATTCGCTCGCTGTATCCGTCCTTCACCAAGGCGGAAAAACGGATCGCGGACTATGTGCTGGACAACTATATGGAGGTCCGGTTCATGTCCATGGACGATCTGGCCTCCGTCTGCGGGGTGAGCCTCACCAGCGTCTTTCGGTTTTGCAAGGCGCTGAAGCTCAGCGGCTATCAGGAGTTCCGTATCCAGCTGTCCATGGGCATCCAGAGCGACGGCGCCGGAGCGGACTCGGAGAACGAGCTGCTCCCGGCCGAGGTGACCCGGGCCGATACGGTGGAGACCATGGTGCGGAAGCTCATCCAGGTCAGGATCAACACCCTCAACGAGACGCTGGCGCTTTTGAACGAGCAGGCTATCCAGACCGCCGCCGAGTATATCAACGCCGCCGATCAGGTGCGTTTTTTCGGCACCGGCGGGTCCCAGCTGACCGCCATGGAGGGCATGTATAAGTTCCTGCACATCATGCCGAACGTATACTGCCTGGCGGACGCCGCCATGCAGACGATGGCGGCCTCCACTCTGAACGAGCACGACGTGGCCATATTCGTGTCCTACTCCGGGTCCAACAGGGACCTGGTGGAGATGGCGAGGAAGGCCCACGATACCGGCGCCAGGACCATCGGCATCACGCAGTTCTCCGTCTCGCCTCTGACAGAGCACATGGACGTGGTGCTGCTGTGCGGCGGGTACGAGCCGCCCCTGCAGGAGGGGGCGTTCCCCTCCAAGACGGCCCATATGCTGATGCTGGACATCCTGTTCACAGAGGTGTACCGCACGAAGTTCGACTACTCCAAGGACATCAACGCCCTGGTCACCAGTTCCATCGTCGGGCAGGCCTACTGACCCGCGCCGCTTTGCACAAATAATAGCTGACGATGTAAACCAAAACATCCCGCACGCTCCGTGCGGGATGTTTTGATGAGCTTGTCAAAATGTCAAATGCGCTGACTGGTAAGCCCGTCTGACAGCCATTGCGTCACCATGTCGATGCAAGGCTGGTTACAGGAATGTATATTGTCGTTTTTGCCGAGGTGCATGGTGGACACGACATCCAGGGACAGAAACTGTTTTTCATCTTCCTCAGATAGCGGTTTGCCTGCAGTTATCAGTTTTCCTACGTATTGGAAAAACTTGATATCCTCGCTGCGGAGCGTGCAGACCGAAATGTTAGGGATATTGGCATCGGTGAATCTGTCGTCATCTCCGTTTGGCAAAAAGCCTGTGATGGCTACTGCATGTTTACCTAGTATTTTTTCGTCAAGAATACCGCAAAACGCGCTGTTGCTTACATTGCCATTATCGGATATGGTGATCGTATCGCCGTATCCACACATGTCAAGGTTGATCATTGCGGAGATATTCTCTTTCCCGACGATATCTATGTAAGCCTCGCTGCCGTGGCCGATACGCTCTTCTCTGTCGAAAAACACAAAGTCGATGCTGTGTTTGGTGTTTCCCGATCGTCCGATCAAATGAAGGAGAACACTGCACCCGCTTGCATTGTCGTTGGCGCCTGTACTGCCGTCGACGCTGTCATAATGTGCGCCGATAACAAGCCGCCGATCGGATGGGTTGCAGGAAACCACTATGTTTTCTACCCGATGTTCACCGACACAGGCATTCTGCAGGTCAAACCGCACACCCATTTCGTTCAGAATATCAATAACTGCTTGCTTTCTCTCCGCCTGATCGGTCTTCGCTATTCTTTTTATGTATTTCATAAGTCTTCCGCTTCTGTTCTATTCGCAGGTACAGCTAAAGCAACTGACCGAGTTTCACTCCCACTCGCAAAATGAAACTTAATTCTAAACGCTTTTGTTTGGGGGATTTGATATCATTTGATTTTTCCTGATACC
>CANQIH010000038.1 GCA_947624035.1 uncultured Oscillospiraceae bacterium
GGCGCTGACCCGCAGCACGGGGTAGCTGGTCTTGGCGTAGATGTCATAGAGCCCGTCCGCCCGGTCCAGGTCGCACTTGTTGATGACGAGCAGCACGCCGCAGCCGTTTTTCCCGCACCGGACCGTCACCCGGTCCGCCAGGTACGGGTCCGTCACCGGCAGGGCGGCGGACAGGATCATGACGAGATAGTCCACATTGGCGACGGCAGGGCGGCAGAAGGCGTTCCGGCGGGGCATGATCTCTACTACGGTGCCCTCTTCCCCCTCGCGCTCCACCGCCACATGGTCCCCCACCAGGGGGGTGAGGCCGTCTTTGCGAAACCGGCCCCGGGCGCGGCAGCGTATGGTCTCGACGCCTGAGCGGACATCGTAGAAGCCGCTCATGGCGCGCATGATGGTCCCCTCGGCTCTCAAGCCGTCACCCCAGGGGCTGGGGCGGCACCTCTCCCTCGGGCTGGGGCGCCTGCTCCGGCGGCTGCGTGGGCTCCGGCGTCACCTCCGGGGCGGGCTGCTGCTGGCCCATGGCGGGGCCTGTGCCGATCTGCAGGTACACGGGCGTGCCGCTGACCACCTCGGTGCCGCCGGTGTAGTTCTGCCAGACCACGCGGCCGTTGTCCTGGGCGGAGGAGCTCACATAGGTGATCTCCGACTCGGAGCAGATCAGGCCCTCCCGCTGCAGGGCCAGGAGCGCCGGCGCCTTCTCCATGCCGATCAGGTTCGGCACGGTGGTATAGGTGACGGAGGGCCCCGCGCTGACGTAGATGGTCACGTCGCTGCCGCTGGACACGGAGGCGCCCGGCGAGGGCTGCATGCTGATGACATAGTTCTCGGTGATGGTGTCGGAGGCCTGCCGCTCGATGAGCACGTTCAGGCCCAGGTCCTGCAGCCGCACCTGCACGTCGGTGTAGGGGCTGTTGACCACGTCGTTCGGCAGCGTCACCAGCTGGATGCCGGAGCTCACCGTCAGCGTCACGTCGATGCCGCCGGTGACGATCATACGGCTGGCGCCGGCGTCCGGCTTCTGCTCCATGACGGTGCCCTCGGCGTAGTTGGCGGTGGACTTATACACGATGTCGAAGTCAAAGAGGCTCGTCATATCCGGGTCGTTGACGATGTTATTCACATTCATGCCCACGAAGGCGGGTATCTCCGTGCGCTCGGCGTCGCTGAAGATGTCCCGCAGCCAGGTCTGCCACACGAATATGAACAGCCCCAGAGCAAAGGCGATCACAAGGCCAAAGCCCAGCAGCATGCTCACGGTACCGGCCCGGGACCGGCGGCGCACATATCCCTCCCGGGACAGCTCCCCGCTCTTGCTGATCCGGGGCACGTTGCGGGTGACCACGCGGATCTCATCGCGGACGACGGGCAGGCCCTGGGCGTCCGCCAGCACCTGCCGCACGGCGGTGTCCACGGCGGCCGTCTGGCCCTTGCGGAAGTCCTCCAGGTCCGCCAGCATCTCCGCGGCGGAGGAGTAACGGTCGTCCGGGTCCGGCTGCATGGCCTTCAGGGTGATGGCCTCCAGCTCGGGCGGTATCTCCGGGTCGATGGCCGTGGGCGCGTCGGGCAGGACGGTGTAGTGCTTCACGGCTACCTCCGCCACCGACTCGCCCTCGAAGGGCAGCTTACCGGTGAGCATCTCGTACATGACCACGCCCAGGGAGTATATGTCCGACCGGGCGTCCACAGCCTCGCCCCGGGCCTGCTCCGGGGAGATATAGTGGATGCTGCCCACCGCCTCCTCGGCGTCGCTGTTCAGGGGCGGGGCCTCCTCCCACCGGGCGATGCCGAAGTCAGCGATCTTCACCGTGCCGTCCTTAGGCAGCATGATGTTCTGGGGCTTGATATCCATGTGGATGATGCTGCGGCTGTGGGCATGGTTCAAGGCCCGGGCGATCTGTATGGAGAAATGGAGGGTCTCACGCCAGCCCAGGGCGCCCTTCTTTTTCAGATACTGCTTCAGGTTGATGCCGTCCACGTACTCCATGACGATGTACTCCGTGTCACCGGAGGAGACAACGTCGTACACGGCGCGGATGTTGGGGTGGCTCAGCATGGCCACGGCCTGATACTCCGTGCTGAACCGGCGGCGGGACTCGGAGTCCATGGCCACGTCGTCCCGCAGGACCTTGACGGCCACGTTCCGCTTCAGCTTGTGGTCAAAGGCCTTATATACCACCGCCATGCCGCCGATGCCCAGCACCGAGACAATCTCATAGCGGTTATCCAACGTCTTCCCGAGACGCCAGGTGATCTTGCTGTTATCCATGTCAGGCGTCCCTCCTTCCGTCATACGCTACGATCGCGGTCACATTGTCCCTGGCGCCGCTCTCCACGGCCGTGGTCACCAGGGAGGTGCAGGCGGCCTCCGCGTCGGCCGCCGCCAGGATGACCCGGTGCAGCTCCGCCTCCTCCACGGCATTCGTGAGCCCGTCGGAGCAGAGCAGATAGCAGTCGCCGGGCCGCACCGGCACGGTGAAGATGTCGCAGGTGACGAACCGCTCACTGCCCACCGCCCGGGTGATGATGTTCCGGCGGGGATGGTGGCGGCCCTGGGCGGGGGTGATCTCCCCGCGGTCGATCATCTGCTGGACCAGGGAGTGGTCCTTGGTGATCTGGACGATGCCGTCCTTGGCGATGCGGTAGGCACGGCTGTCGCCCACATTCACGAAATAAGCGGTGCCGCCGGTCCAGTACCCGGCCACCAGGGTGGTGCCCATGCCGGTGTACTCCTCGGTCTGGGACGCGAAGCGGTATACCTTCCGGTTGGCGGCGTCTGTGGCCTGGCGCAGGATGTCCTCCACCTCCGTGCCGCCGGAGGCCTCCAGCGCGGCCCTGGCGTAGGCGAGGAAACGCCCGGCGGCCAGCTCGCTGGCCAGAAGCCCGCCGGCCACGCCGCCCATGCCGTCGCATACCACGGCCAGGGTCCCCTCGCCCACGGAGCACAGGTCGAAGGAATCCTGATTTTCGGCCCTGTACCGGCCTTTATCACTTGTTCCGAAAATATTCATGGTCTCCTCATCTCGCCGCGGCGAAGCTGACCGCACGCCGCGTCTATGTCGCTGCCGAGACGCCGCCGGACCGTGGCGTTGACGCCGCCCTCCGTCAGTGTCCTGGCAAATGTTCTGACGGTCTCCTCCTCCGATGGGATGAGCCCGCGCTCTGAGACGTAGTTGAGCCGAATAAGGTTCACATGGGCGCCCGTGCCCTTCAGCCGCCGGATGAGCATGGCCGCATGGCGGGGCGTGTCGTTCACGTCCCTCACCATGGCGTACTCAAAGGAGATGCGCCGTCCTGTTTTCGCAAAATACCGCTCACAGGCGTCATAGAGGGCGTCCACGCCGTATGCCCTGTTCACCGGCATCAGCTTTGAGCGGGTCTCGTCGTCCGGCGCATGGAGGGACACAGACAGTGTCAATTGTAGATTATGGGACGCCAGTTTGTCAATTCCCTCGATGAGCCCGCAGGTGGAAAGGGATATATGCCGCATGCCGATATTGGCGCCATCCGGGTGATTTACCAGCCTGAGAAAGCGCAGCACGTTATCCAGGTTGTCCAGGGGCTCCCCGATGCCCATGAGTACGATGTGGGAGATGTCCGCCCCGGCCTCCTGGCCCGTGCGCAGCACCTCCTCCAGCATCTCCGAGGCCGTCAGGTCCCGGACCTTGCCGCCGATGGTGCTGGCGCAGAAGGCGCAGCCCATCCGGCAGCCCACCTGGGAGGATATGCACACGGAGTTGCCGTGCTTATAGCGCATGAGCACCGTCTCCACGCTCTCCCCGTCCGGCAGGCGCCAGAGAAATTTCTCCGTGCCGTCCAGCTTGGATACCTGGCGGCGCAGGACTTCAAGGCTTGTAATGTCATAAAGCGCGTCCAGTTGGCCCCGCAGCGCCTTGGGCAGGTCGCTCATCTCCCCGAAGGAGCGGACGCCCCGGCCCAGCCAGCGGAACACCTGACCCGCCCGGTAGGACGGCAGGCCCATAGCGGCGAAGTCCACCGTCAGCTCCTCCGGGAGCATGGACCTTATGTCTTTTTTCTCCGATCCATCCGGCATACGTAAAATCCGTCCGTCCCGTCCGTATCCGGCCAGAAGGTCCGCTCGGATACCTTTGTGAAATCATCGTGGGCGCTCAGAAAAGCCTCCGTCACGCCCCGGTTCTCCGCCTCCCGCCAGGTGCAGGTGGAGTATATGAGCCGCCCGCCGGGCCTCACCGCTGTGGCGATGGCCTCTAAGAGCTCCGCCTGGAGCTCCGGCAGGGAGGCCAGCTCCGCCTCGCTGCGGTAGCGGATGTCTGGCTTCTTGCGGATGACGCCAAGGCCGCTGCAGGGCACGTCGGCGAACACCGCGTCATAGTCCCCGCCTGTGATGTCCCGGGCGTCGCCGGGCTCACAGACGATGGACGAAAGGCCCATGCGCTCCGCGCCTGCGGCCACCAGAGCCAGCTTCTTGGGCATGATGTCCCGGGCCGTCACGGACCCGGTACCGCCCATGGCGATGGCGGCGCCAAAGCTCTTGCCGCCAGGGGCCGCGCAGGCGTCCAGCACCCTCATGCCGCGCTCCAGCTCCGCAGCCTCCACAGCGGCGTGGGCCGCCGGGTCCTGGACATAGAAAAGTCCCTTTTGAAAGGCATCCGTCTGGGTGATGTCCCCTGCCCGGTCAAGAATCAGACCTTTATCCGTCCGCTGCACAGGCAGCAGCGCGGCCAGTTCATCCGACCCGGTGCGGCAGGTGTTGACCTGGATATACACCGGCGGGGTCTCGTTGTCCGCCCGCAGCACCGCCTCCGCGCCCTCATAGCCCCGCAGGGCCGTGAGCTCGTCCACCAGCCACCTGGGGTGACTGTACCGGATGGAGAGATACTCCCCCGTGCCCTCGCCGGGGATGGGCGGCAGACAGTCCCGGTCCCGGGCCACCCGGCGCAGCACCGCGTTCACGAGGCCTGCTGCCCGGGCGTAGCCCAGTTTCCGGCACAGGGCCACCGACTCGTTCACGGCGGCGGCGTCCGGTATCTTATCCATAAGGAGCAGCTGATAGACGCCTAGGCGCAGGATGTCCCGCACCTTGGGTTCCAGCTTTCCCTTGGAAAAGCTGTCGATATAGAAGTCGCACAGGGCCAGGTTTTGGAGGACACCGTAGAATATCCGGGACGCCAGGGCCTGGTCCTGGGCGGTGAGGCCGTATTTCTTCCCGATGCGGTTCATGACCTGACGGCTCCAGGCGGAGTCCCGGCGGAACCGCTCCAACGCCTCCAGGGCGGCTCGTCTGGGCATGTCAGACCTCCATGGGGTGGCCCAGCAGCCAGGCGCCCGCCGCCATGCGGCGGCTGCCCGGGGCCTGGAGTTCTGTGATGAGCACTGTCTCCCCGCCGCCGCAGGCCACCTCTATCCCCCGCTTCCCGGCGGACAGCACCGTGCCCGGGGCCTTGGCGGTGGTATGGTCCGTCCGCTCCGCGGCGAATATCTTAAACGCCGTCCCGCCCAGCACGGCGGTGGCGCAGGGCCAGGGCTGCATGCCGTAGATGTGCCGCAGCACCGATCGGGCATTGGCTGTCCAGTCGATGGGCGATTCCTCCCGGCTCAGGGGCGGCGCATAGGTGGCCTCCGCCCCGTTCTGGGGCTCCCGGGGGGCCGTGCCAGCCTCGATGGCCCGGAGGGTCTTCACCAGAAGCTCCGCGCCCATGGGCGCCAGCCGGTCGAAGAGCTGACCGCTGGTCTCCCTCTCGCCGATAGACGTCTCGGCCTTGAATATCATATCTCCCTCGTCCATCCCGGCGGAGAGGTACATGGTGGTGACGCCGGTGACCGTCTCGCCGCCCAGCACAGCCCGCTGGATGGGGGCGCTGCCCCGGTACTTGGGCAGCAGGGAGCCGTGGACGTTGATACAGCCGTATTTCGGCAGGGCCAGGATGTCCTCCGGCAGGATGCGGCCGTAGGCCACCACCACGATGAGCTCCGGGTCCAGCTCCCGCAGGATGGCCAGGGCCGTCCCGTCCCGCATCTTCTCCGGCTGGTACACCGGAAGGCCCGCCGCCAGAGCGGTCTGCTTCACGGCGCAGGGCACCACCTTATGGCCCCGGCTCTGGGGCTTGTCCGGCTGGCAGAACACGCCGGCGAGGTCAAATCCCTCGTCGATGAGCTTTTGCAGGGAGCACGCCGCGAAGTCCGGCGTACCCATGAACACCAGCCTCATGGCTTATCCTGCTGCTGGCTCTGATAGTAGTCCTGCAGCTCCTCGTCGGACATGATGTGGTCGCACAGCTCCGTGAACATGTGCCCGTCCAGGTGGTCCGTCTCATGGCAGAAGGCCCGGGCGGTCAGACCCACGCCCTCCAGCTCGAACCAGTTGCCGTCCCGGTCCTGGGCCCGGACCTTCACGCGGTCGGGGCGCTTCACCATGCCGAACCGGCCGGGAGCGGACAGGCACCCCTCCGGGCTCACCTGCTCGCCGCTGGCCTCGATGATCTCGGGGTTCACAAGCTCGATGATCTGCTCCGGCTCACCCTCGGGGACATTGGTCTCCAGCACCACCACGGCCCGGCGCAGCACGCCCACCTGGGGCGCGGCCAGGCCCACGCCCTCGGCGTCCATCATGGTCTCGCCCAGGTCGTCCAGCAGGTCGTGGAGCCGCTTATCAAAGTTCGTCACGGGGCGGCACTTTTTGCTCAGCGTCTCGTCGCCCTCTTTCAGAATGTTGCGAAGTGCCATATCATCTCTCCTATGGGTCGTTCATCTGTTGTCAGTCGATGGGGTCGTAGTCCGCGTACACGGAAACGCCCCTGTAGTCCCTGTCAGTGTTGTACCGCATCAGCGCCCTGCTGACCAGGCTGCGGACGGCCTTGGACTCCGGGCAGCTCACCGTGACCCGGTAGCGCCAGGTGCCCATCACCTTGGCGATGGGCAGGGGCGCCGGGCCCAGGACCCGTACGCCCTGGATGCCCTCCGTCTCCCGGAGGATATCCCGGCGTATGGCGGTACAGCACCGCAGCACAGCCGTCTCGCTCTCGCCTGTGGCCGTCAGCACGAACATGTCCGTGAAGGGCGGCGCGCATGTCACCTGGCGCAGGGCGATCTCACCCTCATAGAAGCTGTCATAGTCCTGCCGGGCCGCCTGACGGATGATCTGGTTGGCCGGGGTCATGGTCTGTATGATGGCCCGTCCAGGCTTTTCAAACCGCCCGCTGCGGCCGATGACCTGGGTGATCATGGAGAAGGTACGCTCCCCCGCCCGGTAGTCGCTGCTATAGAGGCTCTGGTCGGCGGACAGTACCCCCACCAAGGTGACGTTTTCAAAGTTGAGGCCCTTGGTGACCATCTGGGTCCCCACTAGGATGGGGATGCGCTGGACCCGGAACTGCTCAAAGAGGGCCCGGTGGCTCCCCACCGGCGCCACGGAGTCCGTGTCCATACGCAGCACGCCGGTGCCCGGGAAGAGCTCTCCCAGCTCCTCCACCACCTTCTGGGTCCCCGCGCCGATGAAGCTCAGCATCCCGCCGCATTCGGGGCAGACGGCGTCCACCCGCTGGACCCGGCCGCAGTAGTGGCACATGAGCCGGTCGCCCACGCTGTGATATGTCATGTTGGCGGTGCAGTTGGGACACTTGTAAGTATACCCACATTCGACGCAGGTGACCAGCTTGTTGGCGCCGCGCCGGTTTATGAACAGGATGGCCTGCTCGCCCCGGTCGATGTTGGCGGCCAGCTCGTCCCGGAGCACGGAGGAGATGGTGCCGCCGTTTCCCTGCTTCAGTTCCCGCTTCATGTCCACCACCCGGACGTCCGGCAGGCGCATGGCGTTATACCGGTGGGGCAGCGAGAAGAAGTGATACCGGCCGGTGGCGGCGTAGTACCGGGAGCACACGTCCGGCGTGGCGCTTCCCATCAGCAGCAGGGCGCCCGCCCGGGCGCAGAGGAATTTCGCCACGTCCCGGGCGTGGTACCGGGGACTGGTCTCTGATTTATAGGTGTCCTCCTGCTCCTCATCGATGATGACGGCGCCCAGGTCCCGCACCGGCGCGAATATGGCGCTGCGGGTGCCGATGACCACCCGGGCGTCCCCGGCGCGGATGCGCTTCCACTCGTCGTACCGCTCCCCCATGGAAAGGGCCGAGTGGAGCACGGCGATGCTGTCCCCGAAGTGGGAGGAAAAGGTCTGGAGCATCTGGGGCGTCAGGGCGATCTCCGGCACCAGGAAGATGGCGGATTTGCCCCGGTCCAGCATCTCCTGGATCAGGTGGAGGTATATGGTGGTCTTGCCGCTGCCGGTGACGCCGAAGAGCAGCGCTGCCCGTGACGTCTCCCCGTCCGCCAGGGCCAGGATGCCCTCAAAGGCGGCCCTCTGCTCCCCGTTCAGGGCGGGCAGCGGCTTTGCCTGATCCGCGCCCCGGTCCGGGCGGCGGTACACGGTCTCCCGCGAGACAGTCACAAGGCCCTTCTGCTCCAGGCGCTTCACGGTCTCCCGGCCCGCGCCGGTGAAATAGCAGAGATCGGCCACCGAGGCCTCCCCCAGCTCCGCCAGCACCCGCAGCACCGCGGCCTGACGCACGGCCCGGCGGTTCTTCTCCGCCTGGGCCATGGCCTGCTCCGGGCTCACGGCCAGGGCCGCCTTCAATATCGTCTTGTCGCTGATGCGCCGGGAGGCCTCGGCCTCCGTCTGGAGGACGCCCTTGTTCACAAGGCTGGCCAGCGCGGGGCCGGGGTTTCCCTTGCTGAAAACGGCCTCGATGTCGGAAAGCTCACACCGGCCGCCGTGGCCGCTGACGCAGTCCAGGACCAGCCGCTCGTTCTTGTTGGTCCCCGCGAGGCCGTACGCCTCGTCCACGTCCAGGCCGTCCGCCAGGCGGTACACGGGCCAGACCCGGTACCACAGCCCCGCCGGCAGCATGGCACGCACCGCGTCCATCACCGTGCAGAAAAACCGCTCCCGCATCCACATAGCCAGCTTCAGCTGTGTGTCCGAGAGCAGCGGTTCTTCGTCCAGGACATTCAGTATGGGTTTGAGGCGCTTATCGGTCTCGCCGCCCAGAGCCAGCACGACGCCCTCCCGGGGGCGGTTCCCCCCAAAGGGCACGGCCACCCGCACGCCGGGCTTTACCTGTCCGGCCATGGGCTCGGGCACGGCGTAGGTATAGGGGCGGTCCACCCAATAGGTGACGCCGGAGACCGCTATGCGCGCTGTTCTTTCTTCCGTCAATACCGGCTCCTTACACGAAAACGGCGCAGGATAGCTTCCTGCGGGCAGATCAGTCCCTGCCGTCCGCCTCGCCGGCGCTGTTGATGGTGAGCTTGCCGGTGTAGACCTCGTCGATGGCGGCGGAGACGGCCTTCTTCGTCAGCGGCTCGCCGCTGTTCTCCGCCTCGGCGGAGATGGAACGGGCCCGCTTGGCGACCAGGTTGATGAGGGCGTAACGGCTGCCGACCTTGCTCACGAGATCGGCCACGGGGGGATAGAGCATCATGATATAAAGTCTCCTTCGGAAATGATATACAGCTTTCTGGCGGTACGGCAGCGCTCGGCGGTGATGATGGCGTCCAGCTCCCGCACGGCGTCCTCCGCCACGTCGTTGATGATGGTGTAGTTGTATGTAGGCATCCGGCCGATCTCCTGAACGGCTTTGTCCAGGCGGCCCTTGATCTTCTCCTCAGAGTCGGTGGACCGGCCCCGGAGACGGCGCTCCAGCTCCTGCAGGCTGGGAGGACAGAGAAACACGCTCACGGCGTCGGGCCGGCGCTCCATCACCTGGGCCGCGCCCTGTACCTCGATGTCCAGCAGCACGTTATATCCGGCCTCCAGGCACTCGTCCACGGGGCCCGCGGGGGTGCCGTAGTAGTTGCCCACGTACTCGGCGTACTCCAGGAAGGCGTTTTTGTCGATCATCCGCAAAAACTCCTCCCGGGTCCTGAAGTAGTAGTCCCGGCCATCCTCCTCCCCAGGCCTGGGGTCCCGGGTGGTGGCGGACACGGAGAAGCGTATGTCGTCCCGGCGCTTCAGAAGCCCGCCGATCACGGTGCTCTTGCCCGCGCCTGACGGACCGGAGAGGACGATCAGAAGTCCCTTCTCTCTATACATGGCCGTTTCCTCCTTCATCCGCCGTCCGGCGGGATATCTCCTCGGGCGGGAGCGGACAGAGGACCACATGGCCGCTGTCCATGACGAGCACCGTCTCGGTCTTTCGCCCGTAGGTGGCGTCGATGAGCTTTCCGGCCTCCTTGGCCTGGGTCACGACGCGCTTGATGGGGTTGGAGCCAGGGTCCACCGCGGCCACGATCCGCTCCGGGGACACGAAGCTGCCAAAACCAATGCTGATGAGCTTCATCGTCCGTCCCCGTCACTCGATGTTCTGGATCTGCTCGCGTATCTTCTCCAGCTCCGCCTTCATGTCGATGACCGTCCGGGCGATGGCGCTGTCCACGCACTTGGAGCCGGTGGTATTGGCCTCCCGGTTCATCTCCTGGAGCAGGAAATCCAGCTTGCGGCCCACGGGCGAGCCGTTTTCCAGCAGCAGCCGGAACTGGGCGATGTGGCTCCTCAGCCGCACGGTCTCCTCGTCCACGGCCACCTTGTCGGCGTAGATGGCGGCCTCCTGCAGGATGCGGGCCTCGTCCACCGGCGCGCCCGCCAGCACCTCCTGCATCCGGGCCAGCAGCTTTTCCCGGTACTCCTTCACCGTCTCCGGTGACCGCTGCTCCACCGCCGTCACCATGTCCTCCAGGCCCGAGAGCTTGGCGGAGATGTCCTCCATGAGCTTCTGCCCCTCCCGGGCGCGCATGGCGTCATACTCCGTCAGGGCCTGCTCCAGCACCGAGGTGATGGCCTCCGTGAGGGCGTCCCGGTCCGCGTCCGTCTTGTCCGTGGACAGCACCTCGGGAAAACGCACCAGCTGCAGCGCCGACATCTCGCCGGACAGCTCATACCGCTCCGCCACGTCCTGCACGGCCTTCAGATAGGCGGCCGCCAGGTTCTCGTTGACCTTGATGACGGCCTCCTCCGCGCCGGAGGTATCCACCGTGATGAACACGTCCACCTTGCCCCGGCTGATGTGGCCCGCCACGGCGGTGCGCACGGCGTCCTCGGCGAAGAGGCAGCTCTTCGGCATACGGACCGACACGTCCAGGTAGCGGTTATTGACGCTCTTCAGCTCCGCCGTCACGGCGATGGAGCTGACCTCGCCCTTGGCGCCGCCGTAGCCGGTCATGCTTTTGATCATGGAAAGTACCTCGCGATCTTATCGATGTAGTACCCGATGAGCAGGGTGAAGCAGCGGTCATAGAGGAAAAACACCGCCGCGCCCAGGGGGTACAGGACGTACCAGGCCAGGGCCTTGCCGTCAAAGGCCAGAAGGGACTGGGCCACGAAGCAGTAGAGGGCGAACACCGCCGTATAGAGGGCGTACTTGCACACCCACTCCAGCACCCGGCTGTGTATCCGCTCGAAAAGGCTCTTGACGATGGGATAATACCCGAAAAAGGCGGTATACAAAACCACGCCCGTGCCGGGAAAGACCAGCCAGCCCAGCAGCGCCGTGAGGCAGAACACCCCGAAAGCCCAGCCGAAGCCGTACATCATCAGCGCCCCGCACACGCCGAAGCTGGCGATGACCGCCAGCGCGATCCGCCCCGCCGGGATGACGGAGCCCAGAAAGAGGAACACCACGCCCAGGGCCGACAGCACCGCCAGCCGGGCCGCACGCTTCGCGCTCTTGTCCATCTCAGCAGCAGGGGATCAGGTCCCCGCCCATCATCTCACAGCAGCAGTCCGCGCATATGAGGTTGGAACACAGGTTGCAGGCGGCGTCGGAGCTCATCATGTTCCCCATGCCCGCGCCCGCGGGCCGGTAGGCCTGTCCGCCCTGGTTCATGTACTGCACGGCGTTTCGGTACTCCACGTTGCCCGGGTCCATGGTGGCGGCGGTGCGGAAATACCGCCCGGCCTCGTCCATCCAGCCCTTGCGCCAGCAGACGCTGCCCATGAGGTAGTTCCACTCGGCGTCGTGGGTGGGGATGCGGCCCAGCATGGCCTCCGCCTGGGCCAGATTGTTGGCGTTGATGAGCTGGCGGATCTGGGCATACTGGACGTTGGCACCCGTATACCGGCTCTGGCTCTGATAGGCGCTGCCGCCGCCGTAGGAGTAGCTGGAGGCGCCCCCGCCCTGCTCCCGGGACTTGGTGATGGTGTCATAGGCCTCGTTGATCTCCTTCATCTTCTCGGAGGCCAGGTCCGCCAGGGGGTTATCGTGATAGTTGTCGGGGTGGTATTTCCGGGCCAGCTCGCGGTATGCCTTTTTGACCTCCTCGTCGCTGGCGGAAGGCGATACGCCTAGTACGCTGTAGGGATCGTTCATATGCCGCTCCGTTCTCTCTGTAGTCTGTTTCCCGCCCGCCAGGTCCCGGCGAAGACCGCCTGGGCGACGCTGGGCAGGCCCATGTATATCGTGTTGGAAAGTACGCCGCCGTAGGGGTTCTCCCCCAGAAGGGCGTAGGCCGCGCAGATGGCGTTGTGGGAGTGCTGCAAGCTGGTGCGCAGGGTCTTCTCGTCCTCCGGCTTCAGCTTCCCATCCGCAGTCTCAAAGCGGTACCGAAGGGGATTATACCGGTCCGCGGCCGCGTCCTCCGCCAGATCGTCCGCCGCGTCCAGGATGTACACGATCCGGCCCAGGTGGTAGCACAGCTCCCCCACGGCCCGGGCCCGGCCCACATCCTCAATATCCTCGCTCACCGCCCGCAGGATCGCGGCGAATCTATCCGCCGCCGCGTCCACGCTGGGGCACTTTTCCGCCTCCAGGCGGTCCAGCTCCTCCAGGTCCTCCCGCACGGCCTTCGCAAAGGCGGGCCGCCGGGCGGAGGCCTTCTTATAGGCCCGTCCGATGGCCAGGCAGGCGGCCCGGCAGGCCAGCGACGGGAAAAAGCCCCCGTCCCGTATACCGTCCCGGAGCTTCCAGTAGGCCAAAATCACCGTCTGGTCCGCGGCAGTCTCCAGGCTCCCGCCGCCGCAGGCACAGGTCCGGCGCCTGATGGGATGGGCGATGCACCGCTTCCGGCAGGTGGGTACGGACGGGCCGTCCGCCAGGAGCATGGCAAGAAAGGTGAAGTCGAAGTTCACCAGGAACCGGCAAGCCAGCCCATACCGGCGGCCCAGCTCGTGGCACAGCCCGCAGTACGCCGCCTGGAACTGCTCATATTCGGATACCTTCAGCTCGCCCTTCACAGGGCGGACGTAGCCGTACATCAGTTCCGGTATCCGGTGATGCGAAAGTCGATCTTCTTCTGCTTGTTGCCGATGAGCACCACGAGGGCGGCGCCGATGGCCACGCCCACGCCGCTGGAGGCGATGCACATGTCCTGCTCAAAGCCCAGGGCCGCGCCGATGCCATAGCCGATGAAAAGCAGCGCCACGGGGATCATATAGACCATCAGGGCGGTCCGGGTGATGACGCCGGTCTCGCTCTCCAGGATGATGCGCTCGCCGGGCTGGGCAAATATCTTGTTCTCCGCCCGGACCACGATGCGCTTGCCGTAGACGCACTCGCCGCAGCCGGAGCAGTGTCCGCAGGCGCAGCGGCTTGTAAAGAAACCGTAAGTTGCGGCCGGTATCTTATGCGGAGAGGGGGATTTCCGTCACTTCAGCCAGG
>CANQIH010000039.1 GCA_947624035.1 uncultured Oscillospiraceae bacterium
CTGGCGGTCATGGCCATCAACACCTTCGTGGGCAACTGGAACACCTTCTTCTGGCCGTTTTTGGCCACCACCAAGGAGTCCATGTACACCATCCAGGTGGCGCTCAAGACCTTCAAGGACTCCAGCTGGACGCTGCTCTCGCCCATGATGGCGGGCGCCACCATCTCGGCGCTGCCCATGTTCATCCTGTTCTTCGCGCTCCAGAAGTACTTCCTGGAGGGCGTGACCGTGGGCGCCGTCAAGGGCTGATCATTCGTGAGAGGAGGCGGACGCGGTGCATAAGCTTCTGGAGGACAGCAATCCCTTCGCCCGGTTCCTGAGCCGGACGGTGGATCTGTGCGGGCTCAACCTGCTGTGGATGGCCCTGTGCCTGCCGGTGGTGACGGCGGGGGCGGCCACCTGCGCTCTGCATGCCGCCGTCACCCGCCTGCGCCGGGACGAGGGCGGGGTGTTCCGGTGCTTTTTCCGGGCCTTCAAACGGGACTTCCGGCAGGCCACCGCCCTGTGGCTGCTGCTGGCGGCGGCGGGAGCGGGCTTGGCCGCGTCCTTCTGGCTCACATCCGCCTGGCGGGGCGCACCGGCCATCGCTGTTCGGGCGGCGCTGTGCGTGCCTATGGCGCTGTGGATGCTGGTGGCGGTGTACAGCTTCCCGCTGCTGGCCCGGTTCCAGGTGTCCCTGGGCGGGCTCATATCCGACTGTGTGCTGCTGGGCCTCGCCAAATTCCCCAGGACAGTGCTGCTGGCGCTCATAAACCTGGCGCCGGTGCTCGTCGTGTACTTTCTGGGCGGCATGTCGGCCGCGGTGTTCATATGGGTGCCCGTGGGCTTCGCCCTGGCGGCCCTGGCCGTGGAGAGGTGCCTGGACCCCGTCATGGCGGAGCTGGAGGCGTCAGCAGGGAAGACCCGCCGCAAGAGCAGCTGACGGCCAGGCGAAAGCCGCATCCGGGAAACAAAAACGGGACCTGCTGTCAGGTCCCGTTTTTTTGTTTGTCACAGCATGAACCGGCGGATGGCCTCGCCCGCGCCGTTGTGGTCGTTGTCGGCCACCACGGCATCCGCCGCGGCCTTCACCGCCGGGGCGGCGTTGCCCATGGCCACGCCCAGTCCCGCAGCCCGGAGCATGGAGACGTCGTTGTCCCCGTCGCCCACGGCTACCACCCGCTCCATGGGGATGTGCAGCAGGTCCGCCAGCCGCCGCAGGCTCTCGCCCTTGGAGGCCCCCGGCGGGGACAGCTCCAGGCCCGGCCCCTCCGTGTAGGTGATGGTCAGGGGCAGGCCCCGCGCCTCCATCTGGCCCCGGACGGCCCGGCAGTCGTCCATATAGCGGAAGTAGAGGTTGATCTTGGGCACGTAGTCCAGGCGGGCCGCCACCGCGGCCATGTCGTCCGTGTGGCGGGCGATCTGGGTGAACAGGTGGAAGTAGGCGCCCATGTGGTAGTCCGCGATGCGGTACGCCTGGTCGCCCCGGACGTAGGAGGCCTCCTCGGTGAGAAAGTGGACCATCACGTCGTAAGGCGCGAGCATGGCGAGGATGTCCAGCACCAGGTCCCGGCCGATGCCCACGGCGTAGAGGCTCCTGTTCTCAAAGAGGTCGGTGATCACCGCCCCGCTCATGCTCACCGCGTACCGGATGGCCCGGAAGGGCTCCGCGTACTGCACCATCTCCGGGACGCAGCGGCCCGTGCAGAAGGCCAGGGTCTTGCCCGCCGCCGCGGCGGCGTCGATGTCCCGGGCCGTCTCGGCCAGGACCCGTTTGTCCGAGGTGAGCAGCGTGCCGTCCATATCCAGGGCGATGAGATCGTAACCGTCCATTGCTTCCGTCCTTCCTGTGGTGTCGTCCTATCATACACCATCCGGCCCCGGGCCGCAAGTGCGCGCCTGCCCATCCGGACGAAAAAACTCCCGCGCCGTTTTGCCCGGCGCGGGAGTTTGGTTTACTTGATCTTTTTGACCTTGTATCCAGCGGCCTCCACGGCGGCCCTCAGGTCCCCGTCCGGGGCTTCGCCGGTGACCAGGGCGGTGCCGGCCTTCCAGTCCACCTTTGCCGTGACGCCGGGGATGGCGTTCAGGGCCTCGGTGACGTGGCGCTGGCAGTTGTCGCACATCATGCCCTTGATGACCATGGTCCGCTGCCCGGCGGGACCGGTCGCGGCCTGGGGGGCCTTGCCCGTGGGTCGGAAGAAGTTCAGCCGCAGGGCGTTGGTCACCACGCAGAAGCTGGAGAGGCTCATGGCCGCCGCGCCGATCATGGGGCTCAGGGTGATGCCCAGGGGGATGAACACGCCCGCCGCCAGGGGGATGCCCAGCACGTTATAGATGAACGCCCAGAAGAGGTTCTCGTGGATGTTGCGGATGACCTGACGGGACAGGCGCACCGCCCCCACCACGTCCGAGAGGCTGGACTTCATGAGCACCACGTCCGCGGCGTCCAGCGCCACGTCGGACCCGGCGCCGATGGCGATGCCCACGTCCGCCTGGGTCAGGGCGGGGGCGTCGTTGATGCCGTCGCCCACCATGGCCACGGACCCGCTCTCGGCGAGGCGCTTCACCTCGTCCTGCTTGCCTTCGGGCAGCACCCCGGCGATGACCTCGGCGGCGCCCACCTGGGCGGCGATGGCGTCCGCCGTGCGCTTATTGTCGCCGGTGAGCAGCACCACCCGCAGGCCCAGGGCCTTCAGGTCCGCTATGGCGGCGGCGCTGTCCGGCTTCACCACGTCGGCCACGGCCACGCAGCCCATGAGACGGCCGTTCGCTGCAAAATACAGCGGCGTCTTGCCCTGGGCCGCCAATGCCTGCCCTGCCTCCGTGAGGGCGGCGTCGGTAAGACCCTTTTCCGCCATGAGGCTGTCATTGCCGCCCAATGCCTCGGCCCCGTCCACCACGGCCCGGACGCCGTGGCCCGGCAGAGCGGAGAAGCCCTCGGTATCTGTCGCCTCCACGCCCTGCTCCGCGGCGTAGTCCGTGACGGCCCGGGCCAGGGGGTGCTCGCTCTTTGCCTCCAGCGCGGCGGCGAGACGCAGCAGCGCGCCCTCCTCCACGCCCTTGGCGGGCAGCACGTCCGTCACCCTTGGCTTGCCCTCGGTGACCGTGCCGGTCTTGTCCAGCACCACGGTCTTCACCCGGCCGGCGGCCTCCAGGGCCGCGGCGGTCTTGAAGAGGATGCCGTTTTTCGCGCCCACGCCGCTGCCCACCATGATGGCCACGGGCGTGGCGAGGCCAAGTGCGCAGGGGCAGCTGATCACCAGCACGCTGACGGCCCGGGTCAACGCGAAGCCCACGCCCCGGCCGATGAGAAGCCACACGATCAGGGCCGCCACAGCGATGCCGATGACCGCGGGCACGAACACGCCGGAGACCTTGTCCGCGATCTTGGCGATGGGGGCTTTGGACGCGGCCGCGTCCTCCACCATGCGGATGATCTGCTGGATGGCGGTGTCCTGGCCAACCCTTGTGGCCCGGCAGGTGAGAAAGCCGCTCTGGTTCAGTGTGCCCGCCGAGACGGCGCTGCCCTCGGCCTTGTCCACTGGCAGGCTCTCGCCGGTGAGGGCGGACTCGTCCACGGCGCTCTCGCCGTCCGTCACCACTCCGTCCACGGGGACGCTCTCGCCGGGGCGCACCACGAAGACATCCCCCAGGGCCACCTGCTCCACGGGCACCACGGTCTCCACGCCCTCCCGGACCACCGTGGCGGTCTTGGGGGCCAGGTCCATGAGGGAGCGGATGGCGTCGGTGGTCTTGCCCTTGCTGCGGGCCTCCAGGGTCTTGCCCACGGTGATGAGGGTCAGGATGGTCCCGGCGCTCTCAAAGTAGAACTCGTCCATGTAGCCCATGGCTGCCTCCGGGCCGCCGGACATCATGGCAGAGCTCGCCGCGAACAGCGCCCAGAGGCTGTAGCCGAAGGAGGCCGTGGCCCCCAGGGCCACCAGGCTGTCCATGTTGGGTGCCCGGCGCCACAATGCCTGATAGCCGGAGACGAAAAACTTCTGGTTCACCACCATGATGAGGGCCGTCAGCACCAGCTCGTATATGCCGATGGACACGATGTTGCCCCGCAGGAAGGGGGGCAGGGGCCAGTCCCAGAGCATGTGGCCCATGGACACGTACATCAGCGGCAGCAGTATGACGATGCTGACCACCAGCCGCCGGATCATCTTGGGCGTCTCTCTGTCCTCCAGGACGGCGGAACTGGCCGGGGCGGACGAAGGACCTGCGGCCGCGGCGGCCCAGGGGGCGGCGCCGTACCCGGCCTTGGATACCGCCTGGCAGATGATATCCGCCGTGGCGGGGGCGGCGTAGTCCACCGTCATGCTGTTGGTGAGAAGGCTCACCTCCACCTTGTTGACGCCCTCCACCGCGGAGACCGCCTTTTCCACATGGGCGCTGCACGCGGCGCAGCTCATGCCCGTGACCGAAAACTTCTCCATACCTGGCCTCTTACTTCATAAGCTTTTGCAAGGTCGCCACCAGCTCGTCGATGACCTCGTCCCGGCCCTCCCGGACGTCCCGGGCCACGCAGCCCCGGATGTGCCGGGCGATCAGGTCCTTGTTGAAGGCGTTCACCGCCGCGTTCACGGCGGCGGACTGGACGAGGATGTCGGGGCAGTAGGCGTCTCGCTCCACCATGCCCCGGATGCCCCGGATCTGGCCCTCGATGCGGTTGAGCCGGTGGATGAGCTTTTTCCGCTCCTCCTCGGTCCGCTCGGTGGTCTTCTCGCAGCAGCACCCGCAGGCGGTCTTTTGTTCTGGCATGGCTTACTTCTTCCCGAAGCCGAACAGGCCCTTCTTCTCCTTCTCGGCCTCCTCACGGACCGCGCCGGCGTCGTAGCCCGCGCCGGCTACGGCCTTCACCAGCACCTCGTCCGCCACGTCCGCGGACAGGGTCACCCGGGCCTCCTTCTTGTTCCGGTCGGCCTTGGCGTTCTCCACGCCGGGGATCTTCCGCAGGGCCTCGGCCACGTGGGCCTCGCACATCCCGCACATCATACCGTCCACCGCGATGACCTTCGTCATGATACTGTCTCCTTTATTCCATCAAAATATACCCCGATGGGGTATCTATACTATATACCCCCTGTGGGTATTTGTCAACAGGCCGGCAAAAAAACCTTGACAGCAAAACTATGTCGTGCTACGATATAGTCACAATATGTCGAGACACGACATATCGGCCAACGACACAGTGAGGTGAGTGCATGGGCAAGAGCGCGGAACCCCTGACCGAGAGCTACTTCTATATCCTGCTGTGCCTGTACCGGGGGCCAAACCACGGCTACGGCATCATGCAGCAGGCCCTGGCCCTGTCCGAGGGCCATGTGCACATCGGCTCCGGCACCATGTACGGGGCCACGGGCAGCATGATGAAAAAGGGCTGGATCGAGGAGCTGCCCACCCCCGACGCGGACAGGCGGCGGCTCTACCGGCTGACGGACGCCGGGCGGCAGGTGCTGCTGGACGAGGCGGACCGGCTGCGGCACCTGGCCGCGGCGGCGGACAGTATCATAGAAGGAGAGGAAACATGAAAAACAAAAAGCATCGCTTGGCCGTGTACCCCGCCTGGGAGTACCGGCGGGAGCTGGACGATCTGAACGCCCTGTCGGACGAGGGCTGGCAGCTGCAAAGGGGCGGGTGCTTCCACAGCGTGTTCTACCGGGACGAGACGGCCCGCTACCGCTACGCCCTGGACTACAACAACCGCATCGACGACCCGGCCCGGTACCGGGACACCTTCGCCGAGCAGGGCTGGGAGTTCGTCAGCGACACTTTCAACGGCTGGCACTTCTTCCGCAAGCGGTACGATCCCAGTCTGCCCCCGGAGGAGTACGAGATATACACCGACGAGCAGTCGGTGCAGGACATGGCCGGCCGGTGGAGCCGCCTGGGGTACACGTTTGGCGGCGTAGAGCTGGCGGTGACGGTGGTCAACGGCCTGATGGCCCTGCGCCGTCCCAGCGTCACCGGCATCGCCATCACCCTGGCCTGTCTGGTGCTGGGCGTCATGATCCTGGTGGGCGCCCGGCGCATCCGCCGCCCGGCAGCGGGCGGAAAGCCCCGGGGGAGCATGGGCTGGTGCTTCGGGGCGGTGTTTGCCATCCTGGCGGTGGCACTGCTGTTCGGCGTGCTCCGCTGTTACCAGACCTCCTCCACGGAGTACGTCTATGACCCCGCCGCATCCCCCTGGACCTGGGAGTTCTCTGTGCCCCTGCCGGACTTCTACACCCTGGAGGCGGAGGCGGAGACCCCGGCCCTGGTGGAGGTGACCGTCTCCCATAAGGACGGCAAGGCGGTGGAGAATATGGGCGGCACGGACCTGCGGGGCAAGGCAACCATGTTCCTGCTGCCGGGGAAGTACACCGTTGCCATCCAATACGGCCCCGGCACCCCGGAGGGCACGGCGGGCGTCATCCGCCTGGAGCTGGACTGAGGGGACGGGCCTATGAAGGACACCAAGACCGTCTGGCGGAGCTTCATCCCCTGGCAGTACGACGCGGAGGCGGCGGTGCTGGACGGCATGAGCGAGCGGGGCTGGCAGCTTCAGAGCCTGGGCCTGCATAAGCGGACATACGTCCGGGACGGGTCTGTCCGTTACCGTTACGCCCTGGACCTGCATAAGGAGGAGCCCCGGCCGGACTACTTTGAACTGTTCCGGGACCAGGGCTGGGAGCGGGTGTGTGCCTGCCGGAACAGCGACGGCAGCGGGGCAGCGGGCTGGTGGTACGTGTTCCGCAAAAAATACGACCCGGCCCTGCCGGAGGAGGAATACCGCATCTACACAGATAGGCCCTCCCTGGAGGAAATGAAGGGCCGCTGGAGCGCGCACATATGGGGCTGGCTGGCCCTGCTGGCCGTGTGGGGCACGATCTTCGTCCTCCAGCCCTCCATGTTCCGGCTTCTGATCGTCCTTTGGTGGCTGGCCATGCTCCTGCTGTGGACGGCCCGGCGGCGGGCCCTCCGGCGGGCGGCGAGTTCACCCTGACGGACAGCCGGGGCCGGGCCGTGGCCGCCGGGACGCTGGCGGAGGACCGGCCCATGGGGGAGAACGAGCACGAGGTGTTTCTCTGGCCGGGGCACTATACCCTGACCACCGATGCCGCGCCGGAGGCAGCCGCCGGGGGTATCATCTACTCCCTGCGCCCGGGCTGGGATCACTCGCTGTTTCGCTAGGACCAAGAGGGATATGGGATAAATGAAAGTGGCCCCGCCGCATTCGCGGCGGGGCTTGTGTTGTTCTATTGCCAGCCCCTTGCCTCCCCTTGGGGGGAGGTGGACGCCGAGCGACGCGAGGCGGCCGGTAGGGGGAAAGGTTGGTCTATAGACCAACTGCCGGTTCTCCCACCCCCTTCAGTCTCGTCGCCCGATGGGCTCCTCGCCAGCTCCCCCGAGGGGGAGCCGAGGGGCGTGGCGGTGGCTTGAAGTTTATGCCAAGCCTCTTGCCTCCCCTTGGGGGAGGTGCCGAACGAAGTGAGGCGGAAGGGGGAAAGGCTGGATCATAGACCAACTGCCGGTTCTCCCACCCCCTTCAGTCAGCGGCCCGCAGGGCCGCTGCCAGCTCCCCCGAGGGGGAGCCGAGGGGGTTGGCGGTGACTTGAGGTTATTGCCGGGCCATTGGCCCCCTCTGACGAGGGAGCTGTCAGCGAAGCTGACTGGGGGAGAGATAGATAATGTCCCAGTTTAAGGTATCTCTCCCTCCGTCGCGGCTTCGCCGCGCCACCTCCCTCGTCAGAGGGAGGCATTATTTTAATCCAGCACCTTTTTCGTCTGCCACTTGCCCTGGCGGAAGCGGACGGTGAAGCATATGGCCCGCACCAGCCAGTCGGTGCACCAGGCGATCCAGACGCCCCAGAGGCCCACGCCGGTGCAGCGGCAGAGGACCCAGCACAGCCCCACCCGGATGATCCACATGGACAGGATGGTCACCCACATGGGGAAGGCCACGTCCCCGGCGGCCCGCAGGCCGTTGGGCAGGGTGAAGGCCAGGGGCCAGAGCCCCAGCCGCATGACGCAGATGAACCAGGTCAAGTGCATGGTGAGACGGGCGCCGTCCGGGGACAGGCCCGTGAGCTGGGTGACGGCGGGCACCAGGATGGCGATGAGCAGGCCGCCCGCGCCGTTGACGATGGTGGCCATGAGCACGAACCGGAGGATGTACTTTCTTGCCTCGTCGGGCCGTCCCCGGCCCATGCACTGGCCCGCCACGGTGAGAAGGCCGATGCCGATGGCCTGGCCGGGCATGCCGGAGGCGCTGTCCAGGGCGGCGATGATGGCCTGGGCGGCGATGGCGGTGGTGCCCAGGGTCGACACCGTGGACTGGACCACCAGCTTGCCGAACTGGAACATGCCGTTTTCGATGCCGGAGGGGATGCCCACCCGCAGGATGCGCCGGAGCATGGACCAGTCGGGGAGGAAGGCCCGCCCCCGGCCCAGGGTGATGACCTGATCGGGCCGGGCCTGGAAGTACAGCATCACGGCCGCGGAGAAGATGCGGCTGGCCAAGGTGGCGAGAGCCGCCCCCAGCACGCCCATATCGAAGATGAAGATGAGCACGGCGTTGCCGATGACGTTCATGAGGTCCGCCAGGGCCGCCACGATCATGGGCCGCTTGGCGTCGCCGGTGGCGCGGAACAGGGCCGCGCTGCCGGTATAGAGGGCCAGGAAGGGGTAGCTCAGGGCCGTCACCAGCAGATACACGTCCGCCGCGTCCAGCACGGCCAGCTCCACCGTGCCGAATATGAGCCGCAGCAGGGGCCGGCGCAGGGGCGCCAGGATGGCGCACAGCATCGTGGCCATCACCAGGGAGGAGCTCATGACCTGGTTGGAGGCGTGGTTGGCCTGGAGGGGGTTCTCACTGCCTATGTACTGGGAGCAGACGATGGTGCCGCCAGCGGCCAGAGCGGAGAAGAAGTTGATGACGAGCTGGTTCAGCGAGTCCACCAGCGCCACGCCGGATATGGCCGCCTCGCCCACGGCGGAGACCATGAACGTGTCGGCCATGCCCATGAGGGCCGTCAGCACCTGCTCGATGATCAGGGGCACCAGCAGGGCCCGGAGCTGCTTTTTCGTGAACACGCGCTCGCCTTCCTTCCAAAATCTCCGCCCATTATAATGACCCGGACCTGAAATATCAAGCCCGGGCCGTATCTATTTTATCTCGGTGTAGGAGATGGCGTACTCGAAAAGCCGCACCTGCGGGTCGTCTCTGATCTTTTGCACCAGCTTCGCCGGGGGACTGTTGAGACAGATGATGCCGAAGACCCGCTGTCCGTCCGCCGCGAGGTGCCGTTCAGCCCAATCCATGTACTCCCGGGTCTGCCGGTAGGCGTCGTCATATCCCGCATCCTTTTTAAGCTCGATGACGTAAAGGTCGCCCCGGCCGTCCTGGGCCAGGATGTCCATGCGCCCATTGGGGAGCACGAACTGGCGGCCGTAGACGCCCCGCTTTCTGTACACATGCAGGCTCATGCCGAAGGTGGGGACGCCCGCCTCGATGCGGGCCACAAGCTCGTCCTCCAGCAGCTTCTCGCTGGAGAACTGCTGCTTTTTGACGCCGGTGTTCCGGGCCGGCGCCGCCCCGGAGGGCCCGGACGGCTCATCCTCCGGCTCCGGCGGCGCCGGAGCGTGGTCTGGAGCGCTCTCCGCCCGGGCGAGCAGGTCCTTGGATATGCGCTGGCCGCAGCCGGCGATGAACGCCCGGGCGCCGGCCCCGTCCCCCATGGCCAGCAGGGTGCGGACCAGGTTGTTGGCCGCGATGCGGGCGTCCCGGTCCTCCCGGATGCAGCGGGCAAAGACCTCCTTGGCCTCGGCGTATTTTTTCTGCCGGTAAAGACTGTAGCCCAGATCGTTCAGGGCGCCGGGCTTTTCCGGCCAGACCTCCAGTGCCCGGCGGTAATAGGCCTCCGCCTGGGCGTATTCCCGCCGCTTGCTATAGCACCAAGCCATCCAGAACAGGTCGTCGTCGGCAAAATAGAGCTGCCCCAGGGCCCCGTCGTCCTCCAGCCGCTCAAAGCAGGCCAGGGCGTTGGACCACAGCTTTATGTCGAAATAGACAGCGGCCAGCAGCTCCCGGGCCGGATGCAGGCTGTCGTTTACGCGCAGGGCGGCCTGGAGGGCGGCGATGACCTCGCCGTCATCGGCGCTGTAGTAGAACTTTTCCAGGGCAAAGCACAGCTCCGCCAGGCCATCTTCCGCGCCGCCCTCCCGCATCAGCTCCCCGATGGCTGTCCACATGCCCGGTACGCCCTCCTTCAGGGGGGTGACCAGCAGGCCGGTGAGCTCCGTGCTGAGAAAGGGCATATCCTTTTCCCGGGCCCTTTTCAGTTCAGCGGCCAGCCAGGCGGTGAGCCGGGGCAGGATGTGGGCCGCTCTGCCCCGGAGGACCTCCGCCCAAATACAGTACAGCTCGTAGTATTTGTCGTCCCGGCTCATGAGGGCCAGTTCGCTCTCAAACTTGGCGAAAGCGGGCGTTGACCGTCCCGCCCGGAGGTCCTTTTCCGTTCCGTATCGCAGATACCCGAACATCAGGGCAAACGCCGTCTCCGCGCAGAAATGGGCGTGCAGTTCGGGCCGGTATGCCTCCGGCGCGGCGGCGATGAAAGCGTCGCTGGCGGTGTAATCGCCGAAATGCTCCCGCTGGGAGGTCTGGTAGACCTCATAAAACTCCTTGCGCAGCTGGTCCATCTGCTCCTGGTCGTATCGCTGTTCCATGACGCGCCTCCTTTGCGGATGTTCGGCGGCGCACCGCCGCCAGGACGATTATACACGTAACGTCGGGATGATGCAAATCCGCGGCGCTTTTGTGGATACGGCATAGCCAGAGAAGGGCCGCGTGTGGTATGATTATCTCAGACATGACGCTTGAGATTAGATAATGATCTGCGTACAAATCGTAAGCAGTTGAAAATGACCGCCGCAGGCGAAAGAACGGACTGACCCATTTTGGCCGTTGCCGGGCGGCGGCCGGATGTGGTATACTTTTCCCATGGACGATTTTACGAAAAAATACATAGCGGCGCGTAAGCGCGTCATCGCAAAGAACTTCCCCCGGCTGAACGACAGGCAGCGGGAGGCCGTCATGGCCACGGAGGGGCCCCTGCTCATCCTGGCGGGGGCGGGCAGCGGCAAGACCACGGTGCTCATAAACCGTATCGCCAACATCCTGAAGTACGGCCGGGCGTCGGACTGCGCCGAGCTGCCGGAAGATGCCAGCGCCGAGAAGCTGGAGCTCATGGAGCGGTATCTGGCCGGGGACGAAGCCGTGAAGCAGCAGGCGGAGGAGGCCGCGGCCTACCGGCAGGCCATGCCCTGGCAGATCCTGGCCATCACCTTCACCAACAAGGCCGCCGACGAGCTGAAAAGCCGCCTCCACGCCATGCTGGGGGAGATGGGGGAGGACGTGTGGGCCAAGACCTTCCACTCCGCCTGCGTGCGCATCCTGCGCCGGGACGCCAGCCGCCTGGGGTACCCGGACAGCTTCACCATCTACGACACCGCCGACCGCACGGCGGTGATGAAGCGCATCATCAAGGAGCAAAACCGGGACGAGAAGATGTTCCCACCCCGCTGGGTGCTGGACACCATCGACCGGGCCCGGAACCGGCTCCAGTCGCCGGAGAAGTTCCGGGAGCTGGCCGAGCGGTCCGGGGACTTCCGGCTCCAGGGCGTGGCGGCCCTCTATGAGGCATATGCCAAGCGGCTCATGGAGGCCGGGGCCATGGACTTCGACGATCTGCTCTATAACACCGTGCGCCTGTTCCGGGAGCAGCCGGAGGTGCTGGAATACTACCAGAACAAGTTCAAGTACGTGCTCATCGACGAGTACCAGGACACCAACAACCTCCAGTACCTCATGGCCACCATGCTGGCCGGGAAGCACCGGAACATCTGCGTGGTGGGCGATGACGACCAGTCCATCTACGCCTTCCGGGGCGCCACCATCGAGAACATCCTGTCCTTCGAGGACCAGTACGAGGACGCCCGGGCCATCCGTCTGGAGCAGAACTACCGCTCCACGGGCCATATCCTCTCCGCCGCCAACGGCGTGGTGTCCCACAACGAGGGGCGCAAGGGCAAGAAGCTCTGGACCAATGCTGGGGACGGGGACCGGGTGACCCTGTACATCGCGAAAAACGAGGAGGACGAGGCCCAGTACGTGGTGCGGCAGGTGCTCCAGGCGGTGGACCGGGGGGACAACCTGCGGGACCACGCGGTTCTCTACCGGCTCAACGCCCAGTCCCGGGCCCTGGAGCAGGCGTTCCTGCGCCACGGCATCCGCCCCCGGATCGTGAAGGGCAACCCCTTCTTCGAGCGGGCGGAGATCAAGGACCTGATGGCTTACTTCTTCGTGCTGCTGAACCCGGCGGACGACCTGCGCCTGACCCGCATCATCAACGTGCCGGTCCGGGGCATCGGCCAGACCACCGTGGACAAGGCCCGGGCCATCGCGGAGGAGAACGGCCTGCCGCTGTTCACCGTCATCGCCATGGCGGACGCCTTTCCCGAGCTGGCCCGGGCGGCGGAAAAGCTCAAGGCCTTCGCGGCCATGATGAACGAGCTGTCCGTCACAGGCCGGGAGCAGGGCCTGGAGGCCCTGTACGACGCGCTGCTGGAAAAGACCGGCTACGCCCGGATGCTGGAGGCCAATCACACCGACGAGAACATGAACCGGCTGGAGAACGTGCGGGAGCTGAAGAGCTTCATCGTCACCCACATCCGCCAGACCGGGGACGACACCCTGGCCGGGTTTCTGGACGAGGTGAGCCTCTACACCGACCTGCAGGACGTGGACGAGGACGAGAACACCGTCACCCTCATGACCATCCACTCCGCCAAGGGCCTGGAGTTCCCCACGGTGTTCATTGTGGGCATGGAAGAGGGGGTGTTCCCCTCCCTGCAGGCCATTGGCGAGAGCGCCCAGATGGAGGAGGAGCGGCGGCTGGCCTACGTGGCCATCACCCGGGCCAAGAAGCGGCTCTATATCACCAGTGCCCGGCAGCGGATGGTCTTTGGCCAGACGGCACCCCACCGGGTGAGCCGGTTCGTGGACGAGATACCGCCGGAGCACATCGACCGGCCCTACAGCGACCTGCGGCCCCAGAGCCAGAGTTGGTTCGACTTCGACGACGTGCCCGGCGAGGACGGCGGCAGGCCGGCATACCAGCGGGGCGGCCAGCCCGGCGCCCAGCGGCCCACGTGGGGCGGCCGGGAGCCCAATGTCCGGGACTGGAAGCGGTCACAGAAAAAGACCCTGGCCCCGCCCCAGCCGAAAAAGGCGGCGCCCGCCGTCACCTTCGCCGTGGGGGACAGGGTGACCCACACCGCCTTTGGCAACGGCGTCATCCAAAAGATGACCCCCATGGGCGGGGACCATCTGGTGGAGATCGAGTTCGACGGGCCCGGTCTGAAGCGCCTGATGCTCAAGGCCGCCACGCGGTATTTGAAGAAGCAATAGTAAATATCCAGTGACCGCCCGCCCGGCAGACCGGGAGTTGAGGTATCAGACATGAAAAAGCTTGATCGGATCTTGAATACGATCATAGGCGCATTTGTTGGCGTTTTTATCGGGCACGGGATACATGTATTCTGGGATCATAA
>CANQIH010000040.1 GCA_947624035.1 uncultured Oscillospiraceae bacterium
AAGACCGAGGGCAGCATGGACGCGGGCAACCTCTTAAAGCCCATGCTGGCCCGGGGCCAGCTGCACTGCATCGGCGCCACCACCCTGGACGAGTACCGCAAGTACATCGAAAAGGACGCGGCCCTGGAGCGGCGGTTCCAGCCCGTGATGGTGGCCGAGCCCACGGTGGAGGACACCGTCTCCATCCTCCGGGGCCTGAAGGAGCGGTACGAGATATACCACGGCGTGCGCATCCACGACGCGGCCCTGGTGGCGGCGGCAACGCTGTCGGACCGGTACATCTCCGATAGGTTTTTGCCGGACAAGGCCATCGACCTCGTGGATGAGGCCTGCGCCCTCATCCGCACGGAGATCGACTCCATGCCCTCCGAGCTGGACGACATCCGCCGGAAGATCATGCAGATGGAGATCGAGGAGATGGCCCTCAAGAAGGAGACGGACAAGCTGAGCCTGGACCGGCTGGAGAAGCTGCGGGCGGAGCTGGCCGCCGCCAAGGAGGAGTTCGCGGCCATGAAGGCCCGCTGGGAGGCGGAGAAGGCCGGGGTGGACGCGGTCAAGTCCATCAAGGCGGAGATCGAGAAGAGCACCGCCGACATGGAGCGGGCCCAGCAGAACTACGAGTATGAGACGGCGGCGAAGCTCAAGTACGAGACCATCCCCGCATTGCAAAAGCGGCTGGAGGAGGCCGAGGCCGCCCCCAAGAAGGGCTCCGGCCTGGTCCAGGACGCGGTGACCGAGGAGGAGATCGCCGGCATCGTGGCCCGCTGGACGGGCATCCCCGTGGCCCGGCTCATGGAGGGCGAGCGGGAGAAGCTGCTGCACCTGGAGGACATCCTTCATGAGCGCGTGGTGGGCCAGGACGAGGCCGTTCGCCTCGTCACCGAGGCCATCCTTCGCTCCCGGGCGGGCATAGCGGACCCCAACAGGCCCATCGGCTCCTTCCTCTTCCTGGGGCCCACCGGCGTGGGCAAGACGGAGCTTGCCAAGGCGCTGGCCCAGGCCCTCTTTGACGACGAGCGGAGCATGGTGCGCATCGACATGACCGAGTACATGGAGAAGTTCTCCGTCTCCCGGCTCATCGGCGCACCTCCGGGGTACGTTGGCTATGACGAGGGCGGCCAGCTCACCGAGGCGGTCCGCCGCCGCCCTTACAGCGTGGTGCTGTTCGACGAGATCGAAAAGGCCCACCCGGACGTGTTCAACATCCTCCTGCAGGTGCTGGACGACGGCCGCATCACCGACAGCCAGGGCCGGACCGTGGACTTTAAGAACACGGTCATCATCCTCACATCCAACCTGGGCAGCCCCTACCTGCTGGAGGGCATCGGCCCGGACGGGGACATCACCCCCGAGGCCAAGGCCGCCGTGCAGGCGGAGCTCCAGCGGTCCTTCCGGCCGGAGTTTTTGAACCGTTTGGACGAGACGGTGTTCTTCAAGCCCCTCACCAAGGAAAACCTCACCGGCATCATCGCCATCATGACCGAGAGCCTGCGCCAGCGGCTGGCCGACAAGCAGCTGGGCCTGGCGTTCACCGACGCGGCCTGCCAGCTCATCATCGATAGGGGCTACGACCCCGTGTTCGGCGCCCGGCCCCTGAAGCGGTATCTGCAAAGCACCGCCGAGACACTGATCGCCAAGAAGCTTCTCTCCGGCGACGTGGCTGCCGGGGCCACCCTCACCGTGGACGTACTTGACGGGGAGCTTACCTGTGTGGTAAATAATATAGCGTCATAAAACGCACTAGGAGGCGTCCCCATGCGCTATGAGCTGGCCGTATTCGACCTGGACGGCACCATATTGGACACGTTGGCGGACCTGTCCGCCAGCCTCAATCACGCCCTGACCGCCTGCGGCTATCCCGCCCGGACCCTGGACGAGGCCCGCCGCTTTGTGGGCAACGGCATCCACAAGCTGGTGGAGCGGGGCGTCCCCGCCGGGACGGATGCCGCTGGCGTGGAGGCGGTGTTCGCCGCCTTCAAGGCCCACTACAAAGACCACAGCCGGGACGCCACCCGGCCCTATGACGGCGTCCCCCAGATGCTGCAAAAGCTCCGGGCGGACGGCGTGAAGCTGGCGGTGGTGTCCAACAAGGTGGACAGCGCCGTGGGCGAGCTGTGCCGGTCCTACTACCCCGGCCTCTTCGATGCCGCCGTGGGCGAGCGGGAGGGCGTGCGGCGAAAGCCCGCGCCGGACTCCGTGCTCCAGGTGCTGCGGGAGCTGGACGTGAGCGCGGACCGGGCCGTGTACATCGGCGACTCGGACGTGGACGTCGAGACCGGGAAAAACGCCGGTCTGCCGGTCATATCCGTCACCTGGGGCTTCCGGGATGAAGATTTCCTCCGGGACCACGGGGCGGCGGCTTACGCCCACAGCCCCGACGAGCTATATGAACTTCTGAAATGAGATATCCCCCGCGGCTTTCGCCGCGGGGGATATCAGGCTGTCAAAGATACTTCTTTGACAGCCTGGAAGCCGAGTATTTCCTGCCGTCAAGGACGTCATGAAATACTGCCGCTGCGCGGCGCAAATACAAATATTTGCCGGCTTTTGATCCCATTTGAGGCGGGGCTCCGCCCCCCTCAAGCTCCCCCTGCATCATCCAAACATAAGTGTTTTTTGACAAACTCATATCCCCCGCGGCTTTTCGCCGCGGGGGATATCTTTTAATTCTGCTTGAACTCCCGCAATATAAGGCCGGGGTTTTTTTCCTCCGCCCAGCGGATGGACCACTGGCCGCCGAACACCAGAAGGTCGTTGCCCTTGAAGTCCTGGACCCACCGGGAATCGGTGCCCAGGTTCAGGCGGCTCAAGTCCATGTCCGTGTTCTCCACCCAGCGGACGAACTGGTATGGCAGGCCCCGCCGCCGCACGTCCACGCCGTACTCGGTCTTGAGCCGGTATTCCAGCACCTCCAGCTGGAGCACGCCCACCACGCCCACGATGACCTCCTCCAGGCCGCTGCCCGGGGCGTGGAAGATCTGGATGGCGCCCTCCTGGGCGATCTCCGTCATGCCCTTCTCGAACTGCTTGCGCTTCATGGTGTCGATGCGCTCCACGGCGGCGAATATCTCCGGGGCGAAGGTGGGGATGCCCTCGAAGGTGACCTTTTGGCCCTTGTCGCAGACCGTGTCGCCGATGGCGAAGATGCCGGGGTCGAAGATGCCGATGATGTCCCCGGCGTAGGCCTCGTCGATGATCTGCCGGTTCTCGGCCATCATCTGCTGGGGCTGGGCCAAGCGCAGGGCCTTGCCGCCCTGGACGTGGAAGTACTCCTTATCCCGCTGGAAGCGGCCGGAGCAGATGCGCATGAAGGCGATCCGGTCCCGGTGGGCCTTGTTCATGTTGGCCTGTATCTTGAATACGAAGGCGGAAAAGCTGTCCTCGAAGGGGTCCACGGTCCCCTCCGCCGCCTGCCTGGGCAGGGGCGGGGTGGTGATGTCCAGAAAGCTCTTGAGAAACGGCTCCACGCCGAAGTTGGTCAGGGCCGAGCCAAAGAACACCGGGCTCAGCTCACCGTGGTGTATCTTCTCCAGGTCGAACTCATAGCCCGCCCCGTCCAGAAGCTCGATGTCCGTCTCCAATGTCTCCCGGAGGCTTTTACCAAGAAGCTCGTCCAGCCGGGCGGTGTCCTCCAGGCCCACCTCCTCGGCCTGGATGCGGCTGGCGCCCCGGTGCAGGTCCCCGAAGGCCAGCAGCTTGCCGATGGTCCGGTCGTACACGCCCTTGAAGTCATGGCCGCAGCCGATGGGCCAGTTCATGGGGTAGGTGCCGATGCCGAACTCGTTTTCCAGCTGCTCCATGAGCTCATAGGGGCTCCGGGCCTCCCGGTCCAGCTTGTTGATGAAGGTGAAGATGGGGATGTGCCGCATGGCGCAGACCTTGAAGAGCTTCCTCGTCTGGGGCTCGATGCCCTTGGCCGCGTCGATGACCATGACGGCGCTGTCCGCCGCCATGAGGGTGCGGTAGGTGTCCTCGGAGAAGTCCTGGTGGCCGGGGGTGTCCAGGATGTTGATGCAATAGCCGTCGTACTCGAACTGCATGACGGAGGAGGTGATGGAGATGCCGCGCTGCTTCTCCAGCTCCATCCAGTCCGACACGGCGTGGCGGGCGGAGGCCTTGCCTTTGACGGCGCCGGCCAGCTGGATGGCGCCTCCGTACAGGAGCAGCTTTTCCGTCAGGGTGGTCTTGCCTGCGTCCGGGTGGGAGATGATGGCGAAGGTACGCCGCCGCCCGATCTCCCGCTGTAAGTCTGCCATAAATAAAAACCTCGCTGCCAATGATTCACAAAAAATAATATTACCATCATCCGCAGAAAAAATCAACGACTCCGGGGGCGTTATTTTGAATGGGAGAAACAAACAATCAGAGCGGTATGTCACTGACATACCGCTCTGCATTATAACTTTATTAAAGGATGATCAGTAAACAGTAAACCCTTCTACGCTTTCCGTGGTGTTGTTGATAGTGGCTTCCGCTGTCGCATCATAAGAGGCTCCGTACTCATTTGTGATGGTAACCCCCACCTTGAACACCCATGAACCGTCGGTCAACTGTGTGTGTTCGTATAACTGAGTAAACCAATGACATTCAAATCCGTAAGGATAGCATGCCTCCCCATAGTATTCAAATGCGCGTTTCGCTTGATACTCTTTCAGCTCGTTTTGTGGAACGGTCTCCACTGGTAGCGGCATGTTGGTAGTATCTGCTAAATTAGATGATTCGGCAGCAGACGGCGTATCCTCAATAGGATTTATATCATAATTGCCCGGAAGGTTCAAGACGGATTCAGCTTCGACTACATCTGTTTTTGTATATTCATACTCAAATCCATTAACATCAGTCACAGTAACAGAGGAATCATCACCGGCGTTTTTGTATTTCAGTTGTTCATGCCATCCGCCGTCATAGTCGTAATATATATCAATGCCGGACGCTAAATCTCCCGAAAAGGTACCTACAAGAATACCGGTGTCATTGGTAGTATAATTTCGCACAATCTGTGTATCAAGGTCTATCAGATAGTATATGGAGTATTCGGTGAGCGGATAAACATAGGCGGCCTCATATTCTGAGGATTCCAAAATGGGAAGATTATCATTAACAAGCACAGAACCGTCTTCCGCGGTGCTGTCCAGGGTTGGTTTGCTGGAAGGTAGGGACGCAAGTTCAGCATCTGTTGCCTCGCGGTAGCCAACTATGATTTTTGCATCGACAGGGTATTTTTCGTTGGTGTTGAAATCTTTGTCACCATTTATGGAAACGTAAGGAACATATCTTTTCAATTCTACATTGGAAAAACCGGCATCCTTTAGTTGTTTTGCAATTTCATTCAGAGAATTCTGTGTAAGTTCAAGAGAACTTGCCGGCGGGTTTATATCCATCAGCTTGTGATATGTAATTTTTACTGATGCGTCAGCGAAAAAAGTGTCCGTTTCTGTAAAATTGCGGATATTGTTGATTTCAATGCTTTCTACGGACATTGCTCGGTCGGCCTCTTCTATCGTTAGATCCTGAACAGGGACAGTCTCAATATTAAATTCATCAAACCCAGTATTAGAGAGCATGTTTACTACATCTGAATAATTCATTCCTGCCGCGTCAGCAGAACCAATTGGCGCTGTTAAGAGCCGGATTTCTTCAACAGAAACCTCTGTACTTGAGCATGACAAGTTATATCGATATGCCCTGCTCCCAGAGACAGTGATGTTTGCTACACCGTTTATACTGCTGTCATCTGCTTTTGTGAATCTGATGATATGATCTCCTGGCACAAGGTTGAGCAGATAAGAACTCTCCTCGCCGTGATTCAACGTGCTGATGATTGAATTGTCAACATAAATAGCAATATTATATCGGCTAAAGAAGAGATTTGGGATACAATTGATGTTTAATTCAATCGAGTAGGTTGAATCAGCTGTTTCTGCATTAGGCTGATCTGCATATGCCCAGCTTGACATGAAGCATAGAGTAAACATTAACAAGAGCACACAAATTGAAAGTCTTTTCATTTTATATCCCTCCAAATAAAAAGGTGCACGACTAATGCCGTGCACCGAAAAACACAGCATTGGTCCTGTTGCGACACAGTTATCCCGGAGGGAAAGTGACCAAGCATGCGTTTTTACCGAAAGCATGCCCGCTCCGGGAAGTGTTAAACTGTGTCGCAAGGCTATTATAGCATACACATTCAGAAAATGAAAGTACTCTGTGATTTATGGCAGATGTGTTTTGTCATGCCGTGATTTACTGAGGATCGGCGTCGATTTGCTGTTTTGATATAATCAAAAGCCTGGAAAGGACCCGCCAAGGCTTTCCAGGCTTTGTTCATATAATGGGCACTGCGATATAAAGAGGCCGATGTTATATGAGCGCCAGCGCCCGCAGGAGCCACAGCCAGCCCGTAATGGTGAACGCACTGAGCAGGGTGGTCAGCATCACGGTGCTGGCGGACAGGACCCCCTCGTGGCCCATGCTCCGGGCCATGACGAAGGAGCTGACCGTGGTGGCGGAGCCCAGCATGATGAGGATGGCCGTGAGCTGCTGGTCCCGGAAGCCCAATGCCACCGCCAGAGGCAGGAACACCGCGCAGAAGCCCACGAGCTTCATGGCCGCGGCCACGGCGGCGGGCTTGGCCTTGCCGGCAGCCTTTTTGACGTCAAAGGTGGCGCCCATGGCCATGAGGCCCAGGGGCGTGGCCGTGGCGGCGAGATTGGACACGGTCTTCTGCAATATCGCCGGCATGGGGATGCGCAGCGCCGCCCAGAGGATGCCCGCGGCGATGCCCAGCAGTATGGGGTTCGTGACGATGCCCTTGGCGGTCCGGCCCAGGGCGGTCCGGTCCAGACCATGGCGCTCCGGCCCGAACAGGGACAGCACCGCCACCGCCGCGATGTTGTAGAGCGGCACGCTGCCGATGATCATGAGGGGCGCCATGCCGGTGGTGCCGTAGATGTTCAGGATAAGGGCCGAGCCCAGCAGCGCCGCGCTGCTGCGGTAGGACGCCTGGATGAACTCGCCCTGGATGGACCGGTCCTTCCAGAGGTAGGATATCCCCCAGGCCGCCGCGATGGACAGCGCCGTGACGAGAAAGCAGAACAGCACGAACCGCGTGTCCCAGGCGGCCGCGATGTCCACCGTGGCCAGGTCCTGGAACACCAGCAGCGGCAATGGCACCCGGAACACGAAGGTGTTGAGCTTCCCGGCCAGGTCCCGGTCCAGCCAGCCGATGCGCCGGAAGAACATGCCCAGCGCCATCATGAGGAACACCGGCACCGTGGCGTTGAGGCTGAATACCAGGCTGTCCATCAGGGCGGAGTGACCTCCTCCCGGACCGTGAGGCCGGGGTTGGCCGCCGCTGCCTCCTCTATGGTCTCCAAAATGAGCGCGCCGTAGCCCCCGGCAGCCCGCAGGGCCTCCGCGCCGGTCAGCACCAGCTCATAGCCGCTCCGCTCCGTGAGGCAGTCGAAAAGGGCGTCCAGGTTCCGGCCGTACCATGCCGGCAGGTCCAGCATCCGGGCCAGATAGTCGTGGGCCGCGGTCCGGCAGCTCAGCCGGGCGCAGTCGATAGTCAGCGTCTTCACCATATCACCTCGTAGTCGTCGGTCACGGTCACTTCCGAGAAGTGTTCGTAGTGGTCCTTGCTGTAGAAGTACAGTCCGTCGCTGGAGAAAACCAGCCGCCGGGCGCCCCGGGAGCCGTAGCCGTCGGTGTCGATGTCGCACTCGGTGTAGGTCCGGCCCGGCGCCGCGGGCAGTATGCCCTCCCGGTTGCCGAACCTATCGCCGCCGATGGCCGCGCCGTCCATGTACTCCTCCACGGAGCCCCCCTCCCAGCCCAGGTCCCGGGCCTCGTTTTTGGTGATGTAGTTGGGGGGCAGTTCGCCGTACAGGCAGTGGTACAGCACCACGTTTTTCACGTCGTAGTAATATTCACCGTATGCCGGCAGGTCCGCGTCCTCCGGCGTGTCCCGGTCGCTCAGGACGATCTCGGTGGGGCCGTCCGCGCCGCCGATGACACCCATGTCCTGGCCGCACCCGGCACAGAGGCATACCGTCAGCAAGACCGCCAGCAGCAGTGCCATCAGGCGTTTTGCGTTCATGTCGTCGCTCCTTTGTGTGTGGTCTTTTCAGTATACCACAAATGCTGTGGATGGTCTACTATATGGGCAACTGCCGCACCCAAACCCCCCTTGTACACGGCCCAAGCCGCCTTCTCTTGCCCCTTCGGGGCAATTCACCTTGAAGGGGGGATTGTTACCGAGCCAGGTACTTCCCCTAGCCTGGTAACAACCCCTCCGCCTCGCATCGCTCGGCACCTCCCCTTACACAGGGGAGGCTTAGGGTGCGGGGGTGACATGAGGCTTCTGCCACACCAGCGGCCCCCTCTGACGAGGGGGCTGTCAGCGAAGCTGACTGAGGGAGAGAAAACTCCGGCACTACATCTCTCTCCTTCCGTTCTCCGGCTTTCGCCGGAGCCACCTCCCTCGTCAGAGGGAGGCATTGGTCTGCCGCACCCCTCCCTCTGCCCAACGAAAACCGGCGGCACTTCCGTGCCGCCGGTCTTATATCCTGTTGTCTCTTACCGGGTGGCGATGACGACGCCGTTGCTGTCCAGCTTGTAGGACACGCCGTTGCCGCCGTTGACCCAGCCGTTCTTCATCATGTGGCCGTCCTTGGCGGAGAAGTAGTACTGCTTGCCGTTCACGACCTGCAGGCCGGTCTTCAGCACGCCGTTGCTGCTGGCAAGGAACTTCTTGCCGCCGGTGCCGCTGACCAGGCCGCCCTTGAGCATGTGGCCATCCACGGCGGAGAAGTAGTAGAGCTTGCCGCCGGACTTCTGCTGGCCGGTCAGGAGCGCGCCGGTGCTGCTGGCGAGATACTTCTTGCCGCCGGTACCGGTGACCATACCGCCCTTGAGCATATGGCCGTCGGAAGCGGAGAAGTAGTAGAGCTTACCGTCGTCGGCCTTCTGCTGGCCGGTGATGTTCTCGCCGTTCTCGTCCTTCATGTAGATCTTGCCGTTGGCGGCCTGCTCCAGGCCGTTCGCCAGGGTCACGGTCTCCGCGGGCTTGGCCGTTGCCTTGGGCTCAGCGGTGGGCTTGGGGGTCGCCGTGGGCTCCGGGGTGGGCTCAGCGGTAGGCTCCGGGGTGGCGGTGGGCTTGGGCGTTGCCGTGGGCTCCGGGGTCTTCTCGGGAGCAGGGGCAGCGCCGCCGCCGGAAGGCGCAGGGGCAGCACCGCCGCCGGAGGGCGCGGCGGGGGCAGAGGGAGCGCTGCCGCCGCTGGGCGCCGCGGGTACGCTGTTGCCGGGCGCAGGCGCAGGCGCGGCAGGGGCCGGGGACGGGGTCAGCTTCGGGAGGACCTCGGTCTCCTTGGTATGGCAGACAGAGCACTCGCGTGTCTGCTCACCGGTGGATCCAGTGGTGGGCTCCTTGGTGGTCTTCCAGTCCTCCCAGCTGTGGCCGGTGGCGGGGATGGAGGCCGTCTGGCCGTTCACCGCACCGCAGCGGGTGCACTTGAACTGCTTCACGCCGGGCTGCGTGCAGGTGGGCGCTTTGATGACCTCGTAATACTTGCTGTCATCAAGGTGCGTGTAGGTGTGGTTCAGGGCGTACACCTTTTCTTCCTTGGTCTGTCCACAGCCAGGCTCCTGGCAGGTATAGGTGATCGTCGCGCTGTGGATGCAGTCCTCCTGGCCCTTCTTCACACCCTCGTCCCAGCTGTGGACGAAGCTCAGGGTGGCGGCGCTGCCGGTGCACGGGATCTGCGTACCGTCATCCAGTACGCCGTAAGCGGTGACAGTGACCTCGCGGTCCGCACCGTAACGCGTACTGGCGGGGTTATCATAGGAGACAGTCAGGGAAAGCGTCTTATTATTGGCGCTCACTTTGAGGTCATAAGCATTGATGTAAGACGACCTGTCGTCCGTGAAGGACACCTGGTTGCCCTTGCTGTCGGTGGTGGTGATGGTCCAGACGATATCCTTGAACTGGGGCTTGGTGGGCGTGGCAAAGAGCTGGACCTTGAGGCTGTTGCCGGGATGGGTCCTCTGGGTCAGAGCACCGTCCACCCGCAGGGTCTCCAGAGGACCGACGTTGGGGTCTACCTTCTGGAAGTTCGTGTTATTGCTGTCTCCCTTGGTCCACACGGCGTAAATGCTCCCGCCGTTCTTGACGACATGGCCGGGCACGATGTCAGGCTCCGTCGCATCAGACGTGGTGGCCCAGCCCTTGAAGGTGTAGCCGTTGAACTCGGTGGTGTTCCAGTACTTCTGGAGGGAATCCCAATCGTGGAAGAGCGTATCACTGCCGATCCAGTTCAGGCTCTGGACCGCCAGGTCCTCAAATGTGAGTGCATAGCCGCCCTTAATGCTGTCGTAAGAGCGCGTCAGGGTCAGGCACTTGCCCCACATACCGTTTATGCCGTTGTAGTCAAGGTAGAACTCGATGGTCTTCTTTGCGACTCTGTCTTCCTTGATATTATAACCGGCGAACAGGGTGGTGCCCGGCTCCAGCGGTTTGCCCGGCTGGACTAGTTCGCCATTGAGCACGATGTTCCAGGTCTGGTGAGAGCCGTCCTCGCTTTTGGTCGCCGTCACCTTGCACGGCTTGGTGTACCAGCCCAGGAACTCCACGCTCTGGGCCTCCGCCGTCTTGGTGTGGTCATAAAGCGGTTTCGGCGTGTCAGAGGGCATGGCGCCGTTCACCAGGTCCACGGTCCGGGTATAGTTCTGCTTCTGGCCGATGAAGCTGCCCGGCTCGGCGTCCAGCGTCACGGTGCCGATCCAGCCGGCATAGAGCGTCTCCGCGCCCTCGACGGCTTCGCCCTTGGTGAACGGATCAGCGGTGGGATCGGTCACGCCCTGGTCCTTGAACCAGCCCAGGAACCGGTAGCCGCTGCGGGTGGGCTTGTAATTGTCATCGATGCTGTCGGGCAGCTTGCCGTCCACCAGCGTGACCGTGGCGCTGCCCTTGAGGTTGTTGGCCTCATAGGGGAACGTGCCGCCGGCGGCGTCCAGCTTGACCGTGGTCTGGGGCTCCGCCTCGGCGGCGGCGGTGTCCAGGGAGACAGCGTCGGCCTCGTCCTGGGCCTCGGGCTCCTCGGCGGGCTCCTCGGCGGGCTCTTCCTCGGCAGGCTCTTCCTCGGCAGGCTCGGCCGCCGCCTCGGGGGCATACTGCTCGATGACGGCGGCGTCATATTCGTCGCTCTCATCGGCGTTGACGAAGTTGAACTCAAATTCGTCGTCAGAGGGGATGTAGGTGTCGTCCGCGGGGGCCGACAGCACGCCGGCGGCGGGCTCTTCGGCCAGAGGAGGCGTGGTCTCCTCCAGCTCGACCACGGCGGCCGTCTCCTGGCTCCGCCCCATCAGCACGGGGACGGCAAAGCCAACGACGGCGGCCAGGGCCAGGATGATACAGATGGTCTTTTTCATTGCGTGGTTCTCCTTTCAGGACAGGCGGATCGCGTCTCTCGGTGCGGTCCGTGGGGACCGCGCCTCGAAGCCAGCGGGGCGCAGGGGCTATGCCCGGGTCTTTGCGCCGCTGTGGCGGCAGCCGCTCCCCCGCGCTGCCTTCCGCAAAACGCGGAAACGGATGGCAGGAGATGCCGCTGATACCAATAAAGACGCGGCTGCGCGGAAAAACGGCTCAAAAAACCCCGGTATTGCTGAAAAAAAGTGCCTATTTCTTGTCTTGGGGCCATTTTATCATATGCCCGGTGCGAATAAAAGATAAAAATATGTAAGGTTAGGCCCGCTGCGTCAGGCAGCGGGCCCTGTGCCGTATGGATCTTATGCCACCCGCCGGGCGCTGTAGTACCGGGTGTTGTAGTAGCTCTCGGAGAGGGAGGATATGAGCACCCGCCCGTTGCCGGAGGAGGCGTGGATGAACTGGCCGTTTCCTATGTAGATACCGGCGTGGCCGATGGCGGTGACGGCGCTGTTGTAGAAGATGAGGATGTCGCCGGGGGCCAGGTCGGACCGGGACACATAGGAGCCCATGGAGTTCTGGGCCGTGGCGGTGCGGGCGATGGAATAGCCGCACATGCGGTACACGTAGTACACGAACCCGGAGCAGTCGAAGCCGGAGGGGGATGTGCCGCCGTAGACGTACCGCACGCCCAGGTACTTCTTGGCCTCGGTCACGATGCGCTGGCCGTTGCCGGAGGCGGCGGGCGTGCTCTGGGAGGGTTCGGTGGATGTGAGGTAGTCCTGGCGTACATAGCCCTCCGCGCCGTTATAGGACACCTTCTTCCAGCTGCCGGACTGGCCGGTGACGGTCACCTTCGCACCCCGGGAGAGGACCCGCTGCACCGCGTAGCCCGTGCCGGGGCCGGAGCGCATGTTCACGGCCGTGGTGGTCCAGGCCGCCGTGCCCGAGGACGTGCCGGTGCCGCCGGAGGTGCCGGACAGGGTCACATAGGGCTTGTTCACATAGCCCTTGACGCCGCCCACGGTGACGGCGTACCAGTCGCCGCTCTCGCCGGTGACGGTGAGCTTGGTGCCGCTGCTGTAGGTGCCCAGGATGGAGTAGCCGGTGCCCGGGCCGGACCGCAGGCGCACCCCGTAGCCCTTGATGGCGCCCTCCCTGTTCTGGGCGGGCTGGCTGGTACCGGTCTGGCTCTGGGCAGGGGCGGATCCGGCCGAGACGGTCATGTAGTCGCTGCGCACGTAACCGGTATAGCCGTTATAGCTGACCCGGTACCAATTGCCGTTCACACCGGTGACGGACATGGATGCGCCGGAGTTCACCGTGCCCAGGATGGAGTAGCCGGTGCCGGGGCCCGACCGTACGCGAACACCGGTACCTTTGACGGTACCGGTGCCAAAGTTCGCATCGGCGGAGGCGGAAAAGCTGATGTAATCCGCGCGCACATATCCCTCGCTCCCCTGGTACCACACCTTGTACCAGCCGGAGGCTGTGTCGTTCACCAGCAGCACGGTCCCGCGGGGCACGCAGGAGACCACGCTGCTGGAGGTGTTGGGTCCGGAGCGGATGTTCAGGGCGGAGGCCGTCACGGTCCCGGCGCCCTCGCTGGCGTAGGCATTGGCCGCCGCGATGGAGACGCACAGGCACATCATGATGGCCATGACCACCGCCACCTTCAAAAGGGTGGAAAGCTTTCGGTCCATCATAGGCTCAGCGGGCGCTCAGGGCGCGGTCCAGCCACACGGAGGCCACGTCCATGGCCGCGTACAGGCTCTCTTTTTCGCTCTTCTTCACCACCCGGTCCCGGCTCTTCAGGTCCGGGTCCGTCAGCTGCAGCTGCACGGAGACCTTGGTGGCCACGTCCAGGTCCTTGATCTTCTTGGTGTCCAGGATCTGGAGCATGATGATGTACTTGTCCGCCATGCTGCCGAAATAGATCAGGTTGTCCTTCCGGCGCAGGGGGTGCCCCTT
>CANQIH010000041.1 GCA_947624035.1 uncultured Oscillospiraceae bacterium
ACGCCGCACAAAGTTGCGACTTCTGCAAAGGTGGCATATTCCTCTTTGCTAAGACGTGTTTTCACGGTCATGCTCCGATGGGGCGTGTTGTACTTTTTCGGCATGGGTGAAATGTTCTCCTTTGCAACAAGCGAATTTGAAAAATGAGCAAACAAGCCGGTATGGGGCCCCCAGCGCAAACCAGCGGAGCGTTTGCGATGGGGAGAGGAGGAGCAGCGGAACGGACGAGCTTTGCCGCATGCGGCGAAGCGAGGGATGTGGAGCTTGCGACGACGATTAGCAGGGTTTGGGGAAGGCACTCCCCAACAAGATTCCGTGGGGCAAAAATGAGCGTCAGGCGAATTTGAGGCCCATGGTAAAATCTTGCTCTGACAACTCACACCCCGCAGGGGCGTTCCCTCGCGCAAAACCATTTTAATTTTTCCTCTCTGCGGAATTTGTCGAAATCCGTTGGATGAACAAGAAAAACTGACACAATTTGACGAGACTTGCGGACGCTGACGAAAAATGTTTCTCTACTATCCATTGGAACTGAAATGCCGTTTTGAACGAAAACTTTTCAAAAAATTTTTTGACGGTGCTTTCACGATTAGAGAAACAAACATAGGAGTGACCCGGAAACGCTGATTTCCCTAGAAAAATGCCGCTCACACGAAAAGTTTTTGGCCGACCAAATTGAAGTGTCACAGACAGGGGGTGCAAGCATTTATCCCTAAAACGCTCCACGCAAAAAGCAGCAGAGGCAGGAAAAATCCTGCCTCTGCAAGTGTGAAATTATGAATTGGTCAATCCAAAGATTTGTAAAGCGGGACGTCCCGCTTCGCAAAATACAAACTGCTATTCATACTTTCGCCTCTCACCCTTATCCAGTGTATGGATCAGAGTCATTTCTTGCCCTCGTCCGTGCTCACCACGTCGTCCTCGACCTCTTTGTTGCGGTTCTCGTCGATGCCCAGCTTGTCCGCCACCTTTCTCTTGGCCTTGTGCCAGTAGATGCCCACCACGGCGCCCACTGCCACGATCACGCCCGCGATCACCTGCACCGCGTAGGTCGCCACGGACGGGTCCAGGTAGGCATACGCCGGCTGCATCAGCATCGCGCAGCCGCAGGCGGTAAAGAACATATAACGCATCAGCTTTTTCATCGTTTTTTCCCCTTATAAATCAAAAGTCAATGATATCCCGCATGGTGCCGTCCTTCACCCAGGCACATGCGTTCTCATAGTCCTCGTTCGTATCGAACTCGATCCAGCCGTTGCTGAACTTCACCGCTCGGACCGTCTCCCCGGCGTCTATCAGCGCCTGGAGAAGGTCCGTCATATACGCCTTGCGGATGGTCTTCCCTGACTGCTTCCACGGCCTGTCCTGGTATGCCTCATAGTCCCGGTCCCATATCTCCGTGATCTTATCGAGGCCCGCGGCGGAGAATTTCAAAAGTCCCACGTACCGCGCGTCTATCTCGGACGGGTCCGGGTCCTCCTTCCCCAGTGAGCGGATGTTGCCCTCGCTGTCCAGTTCCAGGCTCTCCGTGTCGAAGTCCACACGGCCGTACCGCTTCTGCCAATACCTCTCCCAATCCTTGTCCACCGCCACGGCCACGTCGCTCTGCTCCGACATCATCCCCCGCAGCATCTCCTCGGAAAACAGGATGTCCGAATAGCTCAGGATCGTGTCCTCATGAAACTCGCTCCGCGCCGTCATCAGCGACTCCACCATGTTCGTCACGGCGAAGTCCGCGTTATGGTGATACACGATCCCGGGATAGGTGATCTTATCCGCCGCGAACCCCGTCACCACGATGATCTTCTCTATCCCGCATTTCCGGTACATCTCGATCTGCCGCTCGATGATGGTCTTGCCGTCGAACATCAGCATCCCCTTCGGCAGATCCTCCGTGTACTTCTTCAGCCGGGTCCCCTGCCCCGCCGCCAGTATGATCGCTTGCATCGTAACTCCTCCTTATGAAATAAAGCTTGTAAACAGTTCAACATCTTCACACTTATAGGGCGTCTCCCGTTCCGGGTGCCACATGATAGCCAGGACCTTTTTCTCCCGGCACGCCATGGCCTCTATGACGCCGTCGTCCGTCCGGGCCAGCACATCGAAGCCCGCCGGCGGCTCCGTCACCGCAAAGCCGTGGTAGCTGTTCACGTCCCGTGCTATCTTCCCCGTGAGCTCATGCCGGCACGCCACGTGGCCCGGCACCTTATGCAGCGCCGCGCCGAAATAGTCTGCTATGAACTGCATGCCCCGGCACACGCCTATGACGGGGATGTTCCGCGCCAGCCCCTGCTCGATAAGCCGCCGCTCCGCCGCGTCCCGTTCCGGGGCGTTCCCGCCGTATGACGCCAGATCGTTGCCTCCTGTCAGGATGATCCCCGCCGGTGATATCGCGTCCATAAAGCCGCTCATATCCTCCAGGCAGTTCATCACCGGCACCGGCACGTATCCGCACGCCTCCAGAAAGCCGCACCAGCGCTGGTCAAGGCAGTCCCGGCGCTCTCCGTAGCTCTCTATGACCTCTACCCGCTGGCTCAGAAGCACTGTTTTCATTTGATCACCACCGCCTTTCGCTGGGCACAGTCGATCTCCACGACCTCCGCCGCGGCCAATTGGTTATATAGCTGCTCCCCCGCGCCTACGATCGCCGGGATGGACAGCTCCCCGGAGCGGATCGCCATGTGGGAGTTGGCCCCGCCGTACTTTGTCACGAAGCCCGCTATCTTCTTGGAGAACACCCAGTCATACCCCGGGTCCGCGCTGGGTATCAGCAGGATCGCGCCCTCCAGATCGTCGTCCTCTGTGGACCGCACCGGCCCCGAGGCGTGGCCCAGGGTGATGTAGTTTGGCGACGCGCTCCCCTGGTAGTAATAGTAACAGTCCGTTTTCTGTTCGATCACAGGCGGCATCGATATGCCCAGCGTATCCTGGTACCGCCGCTTTCCCTCCCGGATCGACTGCTCCAGCACCTCGCCCACGTTCCGCTCGGACACGTACAGCGACTTCACCGTCTCCACGTCCAGATACGCCATGTCCTCCCGCGTGTACCCGTACTGCGCGCCCAACTCCTCCAGGAGCTTCAGGATATAGGACAGGCTCTTTGTGAACGTGAACTTGGAGTACTCCCGCCCTTCTATGGCCCCCTTCAGGAAGGTGAACAACGCCAGCACGTCATCCGACATGCCAAAGGACTGCAGGTACTCCCGGATCATGGTCATCTGCTCGATGGATATCTTGAAATTTGGGCTCACGAGTTCGGTCTTCTGGGCCTCGTTCCAGTCAAAGTACCGGTCCGGCGCCTCATCGTACCGCTGGGAGCAGATGTCATAGGTGCCCGGCCGCAGGTGGCCGTATTTCTTCAAAAACGCCTTCTTGCTCAGGGAGGCAAAATCCGCGCTCAGATTGGACCCCACAGTATTGAGGCTGGCTATGTAGGCGTTGTACTCCTCCTCGGTGAATATCCCGGTGGACACGAAGGACTTCAATATCTGTACCGCCACAAATCCCGCCCTGGCCAGGCCCGCGAACGGCAGCGTCCCATACCGCCGGCAGTCCTCCAGCAGCCAATAGAGCTTATATATGATGTCATAGTCGCCGTTTATCAGGAGCTCCTGCCGCTGTTTCAGCGTATCTATTTTCCGGGAGTCCACGATCCACAAGCCGTCCTTCGTGTTGATGATACGGTTCGTCAGCCGGTTGAGGTGACCCGCGATCTCGTCGCACTCCGCCTGCGAGAAGCCGTATTCCTTCAGCACCTTGATGCGCTGCGGCAGGTCGAAGGTATGGCAGGAGAAGATGATGTCGAACTCCACCTTGTCGTGCATCTCTGGGTGCTCCGCCAGGCGGTGCAGATAATACTCCACCAGCTTTTCCGCCAGGTCGTCCTCAACGCTCTGGGGGATGAAGGAGTTGAAGCTCACCCGCACGTCCACGTAGGGCAGGCCGCCGAAGTCCAGTATCAGCGGGAACGACCGCAGGTCCTTATACCCGTAATCCGCCCGCTGGTATGCCCACGTGCCGTCCGTGATCAGGTTCCGGTACAGCGACAGCGCCAGCGGCTTCGGCCGGATGCCGATCATCTCCGCCGGGTTCCAGTCCGTCATGATGCTGTAAAACGTCCTGTGCCCAAAGAGGTGGGGCTTTGGTCCGTCCGCGCGCTCCAAATACCTATACACCCGTTCCAGGACCACCTTCTGCCTCTCCAGGGCCTTCGCCGGCACCTTCATCACCAGGTTCCGCACCTGGAAGATGTACACCGTGCCGTCCCCGGAAAGCGCGAACTCTATATCCAACGTATTGGTGCCGAACAGCTCCTCTATCTCCTTCGCCGCAAAGATGAGCTTGTCCATCTCCACATGCCCCGTGGGCTTCTCATAGCCCTTGAAGCAGTAGAATGTCATCAGCTCCGAACCGCTGCCGCCCGTCACCGACGAGGTGGAGCCCGTGCTGGCGTCGTAGTTGATCACGTAATAATTGCCGCCGGTATTGGGGTCCATGGTGAAGATCACGCCGCTCATCCGCACGTCTTCCAGCATGGGCTGCACGAAGAACTGGTCGTCGGGGTTCCTGTCATCGCCGTAGGAGGCGATCACCGTCTCCACGCCGCTGAAAAAGTCCTCTCTGTCCCGCACGTGCAGAACAGAGGTGAACTTTCCGGCCATGGACTCGTTTTCCAGGTCCTCGTTGATGGCGCTGGACCGGATGATGAGCTCTCCGCCGCTCCACGGCTCCTTCATCACGGAATCGTATACGCTCTCCGGGCTGTCCGCCCACTCTTGAACTGTGAACAGCGCCGCCGGCAGCACCTTCCCATACCGGATGCTGCCGTACAGCTTTTTCAAGGTCTCCGCTTTTGTCCTGAAGGTCATCATCTCTGCTCACCTCGCCTTCTGCCGTTTTTGAAAGGCGTCTATGATATACTGGCCGCCCACCTGACTGCTCGTTCCGATGTTGTACACATACCGCTGTGTGATCGCCCTCACCTCTTCCGGCGGCAGGAGCTTTCCGGACAGCATGTCCTCAATGATGTCCGCGATCCCCGCTACAGCCCCCGGCGCCAGGGACACGCCGATCTTATCCCGGAGGTCGATCTGCATCGGCACCGACGCATATCTCGTGTATTCCGGGTTCAGCACCTTCATGGGCGTGTCGATGAACACGCAGGGCCGTCCGGTCGTGAAGGAATACTCCAGGGATATCCCGGACCAGTCTGTGATCATCACGTCGGAGGCATATATGCTGTCGTTGCCGGAGAAGTCCGTCTCGAACAGGACGTCCGGCCGGGCCGCGTATTTCTCCTTCAGCATCCCGATACGCGCGGCGTTCCGCCGCACATACTGCGGGTGGGGCCGCACGACGATACGCCAGCCACGCCCCGTCACGGCGTCCAGTATTCCCTCCAGGCAGGAGTCCATGATGTTCCCCTCCTGGTGGGACGGCGCGATCAGCACTTGGGGTATATCCCCTCGGCGGACATGGCTGTTTTGCTCGATCAGACGGTCCAGCAGCGGATATCCGAACGCCACTAAATTCTTCGGCGGCAGGCCGTAAAGCTTCTCCGTCTCCCGGATCTCCCGCTCATGGTGCGGGCCCACGCAGAAAACGGTGTCGTAGTGGTCAAAGGACCCCTTCCGGTAGATCATGTGCGTGCTGACCATGGCGTGGAACATATACACATATTCCACATCCTTGCGCACGTAGCTGCGCTTGAGGTACATGTTCTCCAGGTCTGGCACTGTCATGACCACCATGTCCGCGTCCATCTTCATGAACAGCGTGATGAGCCGCTTCTCGCCTATGTAATAGGGCCGTATCCGCGGCTGGGCCTTCGCTATCCCGAATATCTGGTCCTTCGGGTCGCTGGTGATGTAGTGGATGGTCACGTTGGAGTTTTCCAGCAGATATTCGATCACGTCCTGGAAATACTTATAAAACCCGCTGGACTCGGAGTAGAACACCAGGTGCTTGTTCACCACGTGGAAAAACCGCTTGTAGTCCGCACGCTCCCGCTTTTTGTCCTCCCGGGATATCCCAGCTGACAGGGCGTTGAGCTTGGCAAGCTCCGCCTTGGCAGCCGCCAGGGCTTCATAGTCCACGTACTTCTTCGCCGGCAGCACCTCGTTGAGGATGACCTGCTGGAGGATGGTGAACAGGTTGCTGCATATCCAGTAGACGCCCACACCCACCGGCACGAACGCGCCCAGGGCCAGGGATATGGCGATGGACAGCGCGTTGGTGCTCCACTGGCCGGCCTTGGTCTGCTCCCGCTGCAGGGGGTTCAGGCGGTTTTGGGCCAGGCCCAGGATAAGGGCCGACACGCCGGCGGCCATGGGCATGAGCAAGGCGGCTCCGCCCATCACGGACGGCGTCACCGCGAGGACGCTGTCCGTCCCGGCCAGGAGCGTGCGCACCGCGCCGATGACGCCCACCAGCAGCACCAGCTGGATGATGAGCGGCACCGTGCTGGCCAGGGGGTGGTAGTGCTCCCGCTTGTAGAGCGCCTGGGTCCCCTCCGCGATGGCCTCGCTGTCCCCGAAGTGGTCCGCCTTCAGCCGGTCCAGCTCCGGCGTAAGGGCCACCATGCGGATGCTGTTGCGCTGGGTCCACAGCGCCACCGGGAATAGGATGACCTTGGTCAGGAGCGTGAAGAGGATGATAGCTAAAACGTAATTGCCCGTCAGACCGTAACATCCCTGTATCAGTGCGCCCATCACATATCCCAAATATTTCATCTTACTCTCTTTCTTATACTGCCCTCACGGTACCTGCCGGTACGGAGCGTTTCTCCATTTCGCGCGTGCTTATTCTCCTGTAACCGTGCCGGCAAAATCATATACGATGAGATAGTTGGAGCTGTCCGTCGCCTCCGGGAAAGTGAACCGCAGCGTGACCGAGTCGTCCACCAGTTCGTCCGGGATGACAAAAGACCTGTCACCAGTGACGGAGGCATCGTTGAACACCTCTGTGCCGTTCGCGGTCACCACCAGATGGGCCGGATCGTCTGTCAGCGAATAGAGCGTCATGTTCACCTGTACATCCCCTACCGGCGCGCTTGCAAAGTCGCACCGCACCTCGTTGACGCTCCTGGCCAGGATGGTGTTGTACTTCTCAACGTTGTCGATCGTCTCGGTATGCTCCGCCACGGCCTTCACATCTTCATGCGGGGGATCATTCAGCGCCCATGGAGATATTCCTTCCAATGTCCACGCCTTCCAATCCGCCGCGTGGGCAGTCCCGGTATACTTCAAAGAACCGGCAACTATTTCTCTATTCTTATAGAAAAAACCCCAAGTCTCTCTTTGCCTCTGCTCATCTTCCCCGATCTCAAATATGGTCCTTCCGTATCTTGAGCTGTCCTCGCCGATCAAACTCAGTAAAGTAGGGAGCAGATCCTCATAGGAGATAGGTGCCTCAGAGATGGTGAACTTTCCGGAGTATCCCTTTGGCTTAATTAAAAATGCTGGGTTAAAAATACTGTATTCCTCCCCTCCCTCTGATCCATGGTCGGCCATAAGTATGATTGTGCTGTTGTCATATATCCCCAGCTGCTTCATCTGGTCGATATAGTTGAACAGGATCGCAAGGCTTCCCTTTGTGCGCTGTCTTATACTTGTAGTAATATTATCTGAATATCCGAACTCGTTCAAATCATCATGGGTACCCAGAAAATGATAGAAATGGAATGTCTTCTTTTCACTGTCGGCCGATAACTCCCTATGGTAATAATTAGTCTCAGCCTGCGCATCGAGAACATATTCCTCTATTCCGTCCGGACCGCCCCTGACGGAATAGAACACTGTAAAGTCACTATTGTCCGGTAACCCCTTCAAGATATGCGGAAAATACCTGAACGCCGTCACCTTCGCCCATGCGGAAGCAAACTTTGTCTGGGAACTGATGTATGGTCTTCCCTGGTATGTATTGGAAAAATAGGGAACAGGATCTATTTGGCCCGTATTAGCGTAAACGCAGATATCATAGCCATTCTCCGCAAGGGCTTTGTATAGAGGCGTATACTTTCCGGCTAATTTTACCATCGCGTAAATATTGACTGTATCATCCCAAACAACACCGGATAAGAGAGTCGGCAGAGACGCCGCAGTGGTAAACCCTATATCGCTGGCGTTATCATAGTAGATAAAGTCCTCCAATTTGTTGGCATATTCCGGCTCATCCGCCAGCAATGACCGGAAATACTCCGCATCCATATGATCGGACAAGAGAATAAAGATATTCTCTTCTTTCGATAAGCTGGTAAAATTCTTCGTTGTAAAAATGAGATTACTCTTTCCACCCAGATTGTCCGCCGAGATCACAGATATCCCCGTTGCCAGCAATTGGGTAAAAACAAGGAAGAGCGAAACAAACGTTATCAGCTTTTTCGCAGATCCCCGCCGGAAGTACATGAGCGCCACCGGAAGGAGGACGATCGCCAAGACGATCAGCGTGTCGATCACGGCCCAGGCGCCAAACTTGTTCCAATCCACACTGCTGCCGTCCAGCACGCCCAGGTCCCGAATCAGGAAATTCCCCTCGACATACAGTGCTGCGCCCAGGCCAAACACGGCCGCCAGCACCCAATAAAACAGCTTTTTGGGCACCACGGACAGCAGAACCGTCACCACAACGGCCGCCGCCACGAAGCAGACGAGGACCATGGGCATCATCTGTCCCAGGGAAAACCACAGCTCACCCGTATTGGTAACATAAAGGCTGATCGGTCCGGCCACGAAGAATGTGACGGAGAGCAGCAACGCCACCGGCAGCGCCTTCTTCACCCGCTTTTTCCAGGGCAGCGGTTCGACCTCTCCCTCCACTTTCTTGCATCTGGACACACAATAGCCCACGACCGCAAACAGGACCGCGACATTCAGGACGAGCTGCAACGTCGCCAAGTCCTTGCGTTCGCCGCGGATCACTACCTTGTCAACTGTCAGCGTCCCTTCACCGCCATACCAGACACGGAGTTGGAAGTTACTGCTACCCTCCTTGTCAATAGAAACATGGAATCTGTGGACAGTCTTGTTTGCATTCAGCTGTTGTTTGTATATGGAAGCACTGTCTTTTGTAAGGACTTCCACGAAATTGTTGTCCGTGTCCGTCGAATAGCAGACTGAAATATCATAGTCATTTACCGGCACCTCTCTCCACTCGATATATGCGAGCCAGCCTTCAGCGCCCTCGGTCGCAGTCCGCGGCTCGTGCCCCCCCGCAAGATGAGAGGACAGACCTGACTCCCGGTCATAGACCTCCTTCTCATTGAGCATCGGGATCCCCTCATTGACAAGCAGTAAAACGGCGCACAGGGCCAAGATCGCCCAGGCATGACGGCGCAGAGCCTTTGCCTGGCCGGCAAGCTTTTCCCGGATACACGCTATCCTCGTCTTCTCAGGCGCTTCTTTCTTTTCCTCGGTTGCTTTCTTCTTACTCATCGGATGTCCTTTCTCGTCATTATCGTTGACGATCGCTCATGTCACACGCTTCCAACACCCTCCTGACGTCCCCGCGTAATCCTTATCCTCTTTTTTGGTCCGCTTCCTCAAAGTTGATACGTTCTTGTTCCACGACCAGCGGTTTTTTGACGATCTTAGAGTTGATATTCAAAACATATTCCCCCAATATGCCGATAAACAGCAGCTGTACGCCTCCCAGGAAGAACACGCCTATCGACGTGGCGGCAGAGCCCATAGTGAAGCTGCTCCAATTCAGCAGCTTTTTGATGAACGTCACGATCGCCACGATGAAGCTCACCCCCGATATGCCCGCACCTACGAACGTGGCCGCCCGCAATAATGTTTTCGAGTAGGAGGTGATCCCCTGCATGGCGAAGTCGTACAGGCCAAAGAAGCTCGCCCATGACTTTCCCTTCTCACGCTTGTTCTGTTTATAATAGATACGCTCCATCTTAAAGCCGAACTCGCTGACGATGCCCCGCAGATACGGGACGGGATCGTCTATCCTCCGCAGGACAGCAATAAAGTCCTTGTCCAGAAGCTCAAAATCCGTGAAGTGCTCGATCTGCTCCACATCGCTCATGGCCTTGATGAGCTTATAGTAGATCGACCGGGCCAGCCACAGGATCTTATTTTCTGAACTGTTGGTCTTGATACCGATAACGACCTTGGCCTCCGCCTCCCATTTCTTCACGAACTCCGGGATGAGTTCCGGCGGGTTCTGCATATCCGCGTGCACCAGCATGACGGCGTCCCCAGTCATCTGCGTCAGACCATAGTAGTGCGACCGGGAATAGCCAAAATTCCGGGCGTTGAATATGGCCTTGACCCGCTTATCCTTTTCGCATAGTTCCCGAATAAGCACACGGCTCCTGTCCTCTGAGCAGTTGTCAATAAAGACGATCTCAAACCCGAGGTGCGGCAGCTCCTTTTCCATAACTGCCACACACCGTGCGTAAGCGTCCATGATATTGTCCTCTTCGTTGTATGTAGGGATCATGATCGACAGCGTTTTCATCTTTACCGGCCTTTCCGTAGTTCATTATGCGAGTTGTTCCATCACATCCAGCGCCCGTTCCAGGGCCTGGTCCATGTTGTAATACTTGAAATCCGCCAGACGGCCGCACAGGACCAGAGCGGGTATTCTGTCCGCCAGCGCCTTATACTGCGCGTACTGTGCCTGACTGGCCTCCGTCAGGACCGGGTAATATGGCTCCGCGGCTTTCCCTTCCTCATAGGGCAGAGGATACTCCACCGCATAGCTGGTGCCGGGTTTATCCTGTACAGGGAGCTTTTTGTACTCCGTGATCCGGGTATATCCCGCCTCCTGGGGATAGGCTACCACCGGCGCCGGCTGCAGGCTGTCCCTCTCCTCGTACTTCCACTCAAACCGCAGGCCGCGGTACGGCAGCCGCCCGTAGACGCCGCCGAACAGCTCGTCCAGTGCCCCCGTGTACACCACCGGGATATCGACGGCCGCACCGTCCAGGTACAGCTTGTCCTCCCGCACCGTCAGCCGCTCCAGCGCCTCCACGCCCAGCTCCACTTGGATATTTGGGTGGTCCAGCAGATTTTCAAAAAACCGCGTGTAGGAGTGCTTTGGCATTACCTGATATTCATCGTCAAAATATCCCTCCCCGTAGGAGAACCGCAGGGGCACCCGCTTCAGCACGCTGGGGTCTATCTCCGCTGGACTTATGCCCCACTGCTTGGCCGTATAAGGCGCGTAGTCATTACGGAACAGGAACTCCGCATATCCCCGGATATCCTGGTCCGGGTGAGACAGCACCTCCACCACCGTGGCAGTGGGACGGCCAGCGAAGGCAGCGGCCAGCTTCGCTTTGAGCTTCCGAGCCTCCGCAGGCGGATAGAACGTGTCGATGGTCGTGAAGTTGAACGGCGTGGGAGTATACTTTCCGTCCCACATAGCGCCGCAGGTCAGCTCATAGTGCTCCCACTCTTCATATTTGAGCATATATTCATAGAGGCGCTTATCCCTCGCATGAAATGAGTGAGGTCCATATTTCTGCACTAGGAACCCGTGCTCATCCACATAGTCGTACATATTCCCGCCGATATGGTCCCGGCGCTCCCATATCACGACCTTCTTCCCCCGCTCCGCCATATGCCGGGCGATCACTGACCCGCACAATCCACAGCCTACGATCAATACATCTGTGTTTTTCATCAACGCCAAATCTCTTTTCTTCAAGCCCGCATGGGGTCTCTCATGTATTCTGACAGTGTCATGAGCGTCATATCTCTCTCCGAGTGTATCGCCACATCCGGGCCGACCGGCCACGCTATCCTGATATCGGGATCATCGAACCGTATCCCGGTGTCCGACGCCTTGTCATAGGCGCCATCACACTGGTACATCATCATGGTCCCGTCCTCCAGCGATGCAAACCCGTGGGCAAATCCCTGCGGGACGTACAAAGCCCTGTGATTCTCTCCGCTCAGTTCCACAGCCTGCCACCTCTTAAAGGTCCGACTGTCCGGCCGCAGGTCCACGATCACGTCATAGGCCCGGCCGCGCAGTACGCTCACCAGCTTTGCCTGCGGCTCGTGCAACTGGAAGTGCATGCCCCGTATCACGTTTTTTGCTGACACCGATATAAAGGTCTCATTGAGCTGAAATGGTATCCCATTCGTCTGATAGACATCCTTTTCAAAGCACTTTGTAAATCCGCCCCTCTGATCTCCCACATGAAAACAATCGATAACATGCGGTCCTATCCCATTGCCTGCAAAATCAAGTTTTAAAAATGAAAATGAAGCCATATCTACACCTGCCGCTCATGCGTCCAGAGCCTTGACGATCGTTTCGGCCATATTGTCGACCATCTCGTCTATCATGCCTGGATAGACCCCCACCCAGAAGGTGTCCCGCATGATGCGGTCCGTGTTTTCCAGCGTCCCCGCCACTCGGTAGGCATCCGTGCCCCGAAGCTGGTCAAAGCAGGGGTGCCGGATGAGATTGCCAGAGAAGAGCATCCGGGTCTGCACGCCCTTGCTCTCGATGGCTCGCACCACCTTTTCCCGGTCCACGCCCTCCCGGACGGTCATCATAAAGCCGAACCAGCTGGGCTCACTGTTCTCCGCAGGCTCCGGCAATATCAGCTTGTTCTCCAGACCGGACAGTCCGTCCCGCAGCCGCTGCCAGTTGTGCCGACGCCGCTCAATGAACCCCGGGAACTTCTTCAGCTGCTCGCAGCCCACCGCCGCCTGCATGTCTGTCACCTTCAGGTTATAGCCCAGATGGCTGTATACGTATTTGTGGTCGTAGCCCTTGGGCAGCTGGCCGAACTGGCCGTCGAACCGGTGGCCGCACATATTGTCATGGCCAGAGGGACACACACAGTCCCGGCCCCAATCCCGGTATGAGAGGATGAGCTTGTGCAGCAGCGGATTGTTGGTATACACACAGCCGCCCTCGCCCATGGTCATGTGGTGGGGCGGGTAGAAGCTGCTGGTGCCGATGTCGCCCCAGGTCCCGGTGAAGCGGGTCTCGCCGTCGATGGTGTACTTCGTGCCCAGGGCGTCGCAGTTGTCCTCCACGAGCCAAAGGCCGTGCTCGTCGCAGAATGCCTTGACTGTTTTCAGATCAAAGGGATTGCCCAGGGTGTGGGCGATCATCACCGCCTTGGTC
>CANQIH010000042.1 GCA_947624035.1 uncultured Oscillospiraceae bacterium
CCCTGCGGGAGTGCATGCAGACGGTGTTCGAGGACGGCCCCAAGCGGGACCGCCGGCTGTGGCTGGGCGACCTGCGGCTGCAGGCGCTGGCCAATTATGAGACGTACCGCGCAAACGACCTCGTAAAGGCGTGCCTTTACCTGTTCGCCGGCACAGCCAATGAGGAGGGGCGGGTCAGCGCCTGCCTGTTCCTGGAGCCGGAGATCGAGGCGGACGACACGTTCATGTTCGACTACGCCCTGTTTTTCGCCGCAGCCCTGCGGGACTATATGCGCGCCACGGGCGACGTGGACGCCGTGCGGGAGCTGTGGCCCACAGCCCGGCGGCAGATCGAACTGGCGGAGGCGGACTTTGACGAAAACGGCCTGGTGCGGGACCGGGACCAGATGGGCTGGTGCTTCGTGGACTGGAACCTGGCTCTCAACAAGCAGGCCTCTGCCCAGGGCATAACCCTGTACTGCCTGCGGGCGGCCATAGAGCTGGCCGGGGCACTGGGCGAGCCCGACCAGGCCCTGCGGGAGAGCCTTGCCAAAAAGACCGCCGCCGCGAAGGCGTATCTGTGGGATGAGCCGTCCCGGCTTTTCGTCAGCGGCGCGGCGCGGCAGGTGTCCTGGGCCAGCCAGGTGTGGATGGTGCTGGGCGGGGCCCTGGAGGGAGCGGAGGCTGCCGCGCTGCTGGAGCGGACAGCCGAAAGGGCGGACGCGGAGGCCATGGTGACGCCCTACATGATGCACAACTACGTGGACGCGCTGCTGGCCGTGGGGGAGCGGGACAGGGCCCTGGATGTCCTGCGCCGGTACTGGGGCGGCATGGCCGACGAGGGCGCGGACACCTTCTGGGAGCTGTACGACCCCGCCGGCCCGGGCGCGTCGCCCTACGGCGGCACCATCGTCAACAGCTACTGCCACGCCTGGAGCTGCGCCCCGGCGTACTTTCTGCGGAAATACTACAGACCTGAGAGCGGCTGAGATCGTCCATGTCCCGCCGGATCGCGGGATAAGGAGTGCGAACCATGAATAATATCCTCACCGCGGCGAACATGCACCCCCGCGGCGGGGACGGGCGCAGCGGCGGCAGCATCAGCCTGCTGCTGTGAGCTCCATGGCGGCCTGCCACGCCTCGCCCATGCAGGCCAGGTGCAGCCCCTCCTCGCCGGTGTTGCCCATGACGTCCCGCAGGTCCAGCAGCAGCGCCTTTTCCAGATAGGCCATGCCCTTGTCCGTGATGCCGTTTTGCAGGGCGAACAGGGCGTGGGTGGCGAAGCTCAGGGTGGAGTCGTGCAGGCACAGGGGCTCGAAATCCTCCCAGGCGGCGCGCTTTTCCTCCGGCGTGAACAGCTCCGGCAGCCGGGTCATCAAAAGGAGCACATCCGCCTGCTTGATGACCTTGTACCGCTGCAGCCGGTCGAAGCAGACCCGGTGATAGCTGGCGCCGGCGTCCTGTTTCAGAGCGCTGACGTCCACCGGCTCCAGCAGGTGGAACGTCTCGTCCTGGGTGAGATGGCCCGTCACCGGGTCCCGGGGCCAGGGAATGGCATGGCGCAGGGCCCGCAGTTTTTCAAGCTCCTCATCGGTGATATGCAGACCGGCGTACAGCATAGATATCAACCGGCTATGGTCCGGGAGATGGTTTCCAGCAGCTCCCGGCTCGGGTCGGCGCCGTGCTCCCAATACATGATGCCCAGAAGGCCCCTGTCCTTTACGTAGGCACATTTGCGGCGGATGGCCTCCGGTGACTCAAAGCTGACGAAGACCCTGCCGTTCCAAAGCCAGGAGGCCTCCGCATCCTCGTCCCAATACTCCGTAAAGCCGTTTTCCCGGCGGTAGGCGGCCGTGAGCTCTCCGTAGTTGGGGCCGGGAAGGCCCGCGCCTGAGGGCTGGAGCAGGCCGCGGACCTCGCCGGAGGGGACGGTGAAGCTCCGGCCGTAGAATGCCGCGCCCAGCACCATCTTTTCATAGGGGACGCCCGCTGCGTGAAACATCTCCACTACCGCCCGGGCGTTCAGCTTCGTGGTATCCCCGCGGCTGGGCCCCAGGGCGGCGTGGTGGCCGGCTCGGTCGGAGAAGGCGCCGCGGAGATCGTAGGTCATGAGCTGCACATAGTCCACGATGGCCGCCACCTTGTCCATCTCGGTCCAGGAAATGAAATCCTCGCTGGCGCCTACAGCCACGGACAGGATGCGGTCCGGGCCCAGGGCGTCCCGGAGGACCCGGAGCAGGAGGGTGTAGTTCTCCCTGTCGGCCGGGTCCGCGTCGATGCCCGCCTGGCCGCTGCATGGGTACTCCCAGTCGATGTCGACGCCGTCCAGACCATGCCGCTCCACGGCGGCCAGACAGGACGCGGCGAAGGCGCGGCGGCCCGCCTCCGTGCTGGCCATAGAGGAAAATCCCCCGGCGCCCCAGCCGCCGATGCTCAGTACCACCTTCAGCGACGGGGACCAGGCCTTGAACCGGGGCGCCAGGCCCATATGGGGCAGCATGGACAGGTCCAGAAGCCCGCCTCGGACGAGACCGAAGGCCAGATTCAGGTGGGTCAGCCGCCGGACGTCCGCCTCCGTGACGCCGGGGAGAGAGCGGTCCATGGCATAGCCGATGATATATCGCTCCATGATGGCACATCCTTTCGTCACATTCTGGCTGCATTATAATGGAAAGGAGTCCGGTGGGTCAAATACCTTTTTGACCTTCCCGGCGGCCGGGGCTGTGGTATAATAGCCGCAGGGCGGCTATTATACATCGATTTAAGGCGTTTTGCTCCCGCCTGCCGGCGGAACCGCAAAACATGCCATTATACCACAGCCCCTGCCGGGGCTGTGGTATAATGGCGGTGAAAGAGCAGGTGAGGGCCGTGGAAAAACCGAAGATGTCGCTGAAAATGGGGCTGATGACCACCATCGTGGTCTGCTGGCTGCTGCCCATCGCCATCGTGGTGACGATGGCCGGTGTACTGCTGAGCCGCAGCTATACGAGCTCCGTACGTCAGGAACTGGACGCCAGCGCGAACAACGCCCTGAACCTGGTGCGGATGCAGCTGGAGGACGCGGTGAAGGATTCCAAGGCCGTGTCCTACGACGGCGTGGTGAAGGCCGCCTATACGGCCTGGCTGGAGGACGGCGACAGCGCCGCGCTCTACGGGGCGGTGAGCAGCTACCTCACCCAGAACTTCACCCAGGAGGAACTCTACAAGGCGGTGTTCGTCACCTTCTGGGAGGCGGACGCGGACGCCTATGTCCTCAGCCAGGGCGCCACCAACTACAGCCTTCTGCGCCAGTGCCTGACCAGCGCCGGGCAGATCGTGGAGCAGATGTCGGACGCGGACACGGACATCCGTATGCTCTTTTTGGACGGGCAGCTCTATATGGCCAGAAATCTGCTGGACAGCACCTTCACGCCCTACGCCGACGTGGTGATGATGGTGGACATGGCGGACCTGCTGCGGCCCATGGAGGCCGTGGATAGGGTGGGCGGCATCCGCTACGCCATCGACGGCACAGCTTTCCGGCTGGACGACGGCGGGACGGTGGTCACGCTGGAGGAGGAGCCGGCGGGGGACGTCCGGTACACGGTGGAGGCGGAGGGCCACGAGCTGGCCTTCTCCGCCGTGCTGGAGCCGGCGGACCTGTGGCGGGACATGCCCTGGCTGCCCCTGGCCATCGGCGGGGCGGCGCTGCTGGTGCTGCCGCTGCTGGTGCTGATGATCGTGCTGTTCACCCGCCATGTGACCCGGCCGGTGGAGACGCTGGCCCAGGCCAACCGCAAGGTCCAGGCCGGGCAGCGGGGCTATGAGATCGTGCAGGCCCCGCCCAACGCGGAGTTCGCCAGCCTGTACGGCCACTTCAACGACATGTCCGCAGAGCTGAAGCGCCAGTTCGAGCGGCTGTACCTGGAGCAGCAGGCCACCCAGCGCGCCCAGATCAAGGCCCTCCAGTCCCAGATCAACCCCCACTTCCTCAACAACACCCTGGAGACCATCAACTGGGAGGCACGGATGGCCGGTGACCAGCGCATCAGCGCCATGATCGAGGCCCTGTCCACCATGCTCAACGCCGCCCTGGACCGGGACGGCCGCACCCAGATCCCCCTGTCCGAGGAGCTGGGGTATGTGGACGCCTATCTCTACATCATCCACGAGCGGCTTGGCGGCGGTTTTCACGTTCAGAAGCAGATCGACCCGGATGTGACGGACCAGATGGTGCCCCGGCTCATATTGCAGCCCATCGTGGAGAACGCCGTGGAGCACGACATCACGGCCCGCCGGGGCGGCAGCCTGTGCGTGCGGGCCTTCCGGCGGGACGGCCGGATGACGCTGGAGGTGGAGCACGACGGGACCATGACGGAGCGGGACCAGGAGAACATCCGCCAGCTTCTGAGCGGCGGCGGGGAGGAGGATACCGGCGGTCAGGTGGGGCTGCGCAACGTGAACCGGCGGCTGAAGCTCATCTATGGCGGCGCCGGTGTCCTCACGGTGGCGGAGAGCGCCCCCGGCGTCATCCTGGCGCGGGTGGAGTTTCCCGCGGCGGCCCCGGCGGGTGGCAGATCGGACAAGCAGGAGCAAGAAATAGCAAGGAAGTGACCTTTTCAACCGGGAGCGGCCAAGATAAAATATAACGGGGTATCATGCCCACACACCGGCACGTGCGGAGGGAGGCGGACGGCGTGAAAAAACGGATCGCCCTGGCGCTGGCCGCGGTCATGCTGTGCGCTGCCGCCGCCTGCGGCGGGAACGGGGCGCCGCCCTCCGGGGAGGAGAAGGCCGGGGAGGCCCAGCCCGTGACCCTCACGGTGGTGACGTCCTACGGTGGGGACGACGGCAACCGGGCCAACTTTGAAAAGGCGGTGGCGGCCTACGAGGCCTCCACCGGCAACGTGGTCATCGACAACTCCGCCACCTCCAACGAGGGCTGGAAGACGAAGGTGCTGACGGATTTCGAGACGGGCTCGGAGCCGGACGTGCTGTTTTTCTTCACCAACGCGGACGCGGACCCCCTGACCAACGCCGGCCGGGTGGTGTCCATCGAGGAGATACGGCAGCAGTACCCGGATTACGCTGGGAACATGAAGCCGACCATGCTGGCCGAGGCACCGGACGGGAAGCACTACGCCGTACCGGCGGCGGGCTATTGGGAGAACCTGTTCGTGAACAAGCGGGTGCTGGAGGCCTGCGGCGTGGCCATGCCCGGGCCGGACTACACCTGGGAGCAGTTTTTGGCCGACTGTTTGACCATCAAGAGCCATGGCTACACGCCCATCGCCTGTTCGCTGTCGGAGGTGCCCCACTACTGGTTCGAGTTTTGCGTCATGAACAACGGCACCCTCGCCGGTCATCTGGACGTGCCCCGCCTGGACGGGAACGGGGCGCTCATCATGGACGGCACGGCGGAGAAGTGGATCGCCGCGCTGGAGGACATACGCTATCTCTATGAGCAGGGGTTTTTCCCCGCCAACACCCTGGCCGCGTCGGACGCGGAGACCGTGAACCTCTTCGGGGACGGCAGGGCGGCCTTCCTCATCGACGGGTCCTGGCAGGTGGGCTACTTCGCCGAGCACCACGGGGACAACCTGGCCGACTACGCGGTGGCCTATGTGCCCGCCAAGGGCCAGCGGAAGGCCACGGAGGCCATAGGCGGCATATCCATGGGGTATTTCATCACCCGCCGGGCCTGGCGGGACGAGGCCAAGCGTGACGCGGCGGTGGAATTCGTGAGCCAGCTGACCTCGGACGAGGTGCTCAGCACCTTCGTCAAGACGGAGGTCACCGCCCTCGTGGACGGCGCCAGCCCGGAAGGGCTCAACATCCTGGAGCAGTCCGCCGCGGACGTGAACGCCCACCTCACCGGCGTCACCGGTGCGGTCCAGGACTCCATCACCCCGGAGGCCAAGAGCGAGCTGTTCGCCGGGATACAGAAGGTGGTCACAGGCCGCATGACGGCGGAGGAAGCGGTGCGCGCTGCCATCAGCCGCAACCAGCAGTAGGGAGGAGGCGGCTGTATGTACCGGGTGGTGCTGATCGACGACGAGAGCATCATCGTGGAGGGGCTGCGCAAGGTGGTGCCCTGGGCGGAGTACGGCTGCGAGGTGGCCGGTACCGCGGGGAACGCCGCGGCGGGCGCGGCGCTGATCCGGGAGCTTCGGCCCCACATCCTGTTCACGGACATCCGTATGCCCGGGCAGGACGGCCTGGCCATGCTGGCGGGCCTGCGCAGCGAGTTTCCCGATATGCAGGTGTCGGTGCTCACCGGATACCGGGACTTCTCCTATGCCCAGCAGGCTATCCGCCTGGGTGTGACCCGGTTTTTGCTCAAGCCATCCAAGATGGACGAGATCACCGAGGCGCTGCAGACCATGACGGCCCGGCTGGACAAGCTGGCGCCGGAGGAGGGACCGGAGGATCAGCCGCCGCCTGCCAGCAGCTTCATCGTCAACCAGGCCATGAGCTACATCGAGAAGAACTACGCCGGCAAGCTGACGCTCCAGACCGTGGCGGAGCACTGCTACGTGTCCCAATGGCACCTGTCCAAGCTGCTGAACCGCTACGCCGAAAAGAACTTCTACGACATCCTCAACGCCGTGCGCATACAGAAGGCCAAAGAGCTTCTGGCCGACCCCCGGCTGAAGATCGGACAGATCAGCGAGATGGTGGGCTACGCCGACACGGCACACTTCGCCAGGACTTTCAGGAAGCTGGTGGGCATGAGTGCCAACGAGTTCAGAAATTCTCTGTGAACGAATATCTCTTTTTACCCGCCGCGGGAACCGCGGCGGGTCTTTTCTTTCCAAAAACTGGACAAGCAAATGCAAAATAAGCCAAATCGGTCCCATGACTTGGGTGGGGACGATGTGTAAAATATAACATATACAAGGGAAATATGTGTCATAAAATTCGGCATTTTGAATAGAATCCAAGGAAAAGGAGGGGTACCATGGAGAAAAAGCAGGTCCATTCCCGGCGGCTGGGAAGCAGCTGGCTGGAGCGGAACAAGAAGACGCTGGTGCTGCTTTCCATGGCCGCGCCCGTCGCCATCTGGCTGCTGCTGCTGCGCTATCTGCCCATGGGCGGCATCGTGCTGGCCTTCAAGGACTACAAGGTCAATCCCCGGAACCCCTCTTTCATCAGCAACCTTATCCACAGCAAGTGGGTGGGGCTGAAAAACTTTGCGTTCCTCTTCAAGACCAACGACGCCTGGATCATGTTCCGCAACACCATCTGCTACAACGTGGTGTTCATCGTCCTGGGCGTCATCATCCCGGTGGCGCTGGCCATCATGATGAACGAGGTCACGAAAAAGTACGTGGCCAAGACCTACCAGACGCTGATGTTCTTCCCGTACTTCCTCTCCTGGGTGGTGGTGAGCTACTTCCTCAACGCCTTCCTGGACGCACAGTACGGCATGCTCCCGGCGGCCCAGCGGGCGGCGGGGGAGGCTGTCACCAGCTGGTACACCACCAAGGGGCCATGGCCGTTCATCATCGTGTTCGCGAACCTGTGGAAAAACGTGGGCTACACCACGGTGCTGTACCTCGCGGCCATCACGGGCATCGACGCCACCCTATACGAGGCGGCGGCCATCGACGGCGCCACCAAGTGGGAGCAGGTGCGGTATGTGACGCTGCCCCATCTGCGGACCATCATCAGCATCCTGTTCATCATGAACGTGGGCAAGATATTCAATGCGGACTTCGGTCTGTTCTATAACGTGCCCATGCAAAACGGCGCGCTGTTCTCGGTGACCCAGGTCATCGATACATACGTCTACCGGGCGTTCATGGTCACCGGCGACATCAGTCTCAGCTCCGCGGCGGGGCTTTTGCAGAACGTGCTGGGCTTTATCTGCATCCTGGGCGCCAACACCATCGTAAAGAAGATCGACGAAGATTCCAGCCTGTTCTGACGGGAGGCGAGTGACTTGACGAGAAAAAGAAAGCTGCGGCTCAACGCTGTGAGCCCCGGCACGGAGGCGGTCATCCACGTGATCCTGGCGGCCTTCTCCCTGTGCTGCATCATCCCGTTCATATTCGTGCTGATCATCGCCTTCTCCTCGGAGGAGTCCATCCGGGCCATCGGCTACTCCTTCACGCCCCTGTCCTGGAGCACGGAGGCCTTTCGGTACGCCTTTGACAAGCTGCCCCAGATCTGGCGCAGCTACTTCAACAGCATCCTCATCACCGTGGTGGGAACGGTGCTCAGCACGCTCATGTGCGCCATGTACTCCTATGTGCTGTACCGGCCGGACTTCCGGTTTAGAAAGTTTTTCAACTTCTTCAGCTTCTTCACCATGATCTTCGGCGGGGGCCTGGTGCCCACCTACATCGTCTGCACCCAGCTTCTGGGCCTGCAGGAGAACTACCCGGCGCTGATCGTGCCGCTTTTGGTGAACCCCTTCAACATCATCGTCATGCGGGCCTTTTTCAAAAGCTCGGTGCCCCTGGAGCTCATCGAGGCGGCCACCATCGACGGCAGCGGGGAGTACAATACCCTCTTTCGCATCGTGGCGCCCATCGCAAAGCCCGGCGTGGCCACCATCGCCCTTCTGAACGCCCTGGCCTTCTGGAACGAGTGGTATCTGTCCCTTTTGTACATCAAGCGCAACAAGGTGCTCCAGCCCCTGCAGGCGCTGCTGATGGAGCTTCAAAACAACGTCCAGTACCTCAACCAGATGGCGGGCCAGCTGGGCGCGGCGGCCATTGCCGAGGCGGCCAAGATGCCGTCACAGTCCCTGCGTATGGTGCTGGTGGTGCTCATCGTGGTGCCCATCGCCTGCGCCTATCCCTTCTTTCAGCGGTACATCGTGGCGGGCCTCGCCGTGGGCTCCGTGAAGGGCTGACATACGGCTATCGCAGCATGGCGCTGTGTGGCAATATAAACTATCAAAAGATGGAGGAACGATCATGAAGAAACTGCTTTCTGTGCTTCTGGTGTGCGTGATGCTCGTGGGCGTTTGCAGCGCCGGAGCCTTCGCCGCCGGAGGAGAGCTGGAGCCGGTGACCCTGCGCATCTGGTTCCACGGCAGCACCGTGACGCCCGATGCGTCCGCAAAGGTCATGGAAGAGGTCAACAAGTATCTGGCCGACAAGATCAACGTGACCCTGGAGCCCATCTGGGGCACCTGGGGCGACTTCGACCAGGCCACCACCACCGCCCTGGCCGGCGGCGACGACGTGGACATCTACTTCACCTGCAACTGGTCCGCCAACGAGTACAACAAGTACGCCCGGGACGGCTATTGGGTGAAGCTGGACGACATGCTGGACGAGTATGCCCCCGAACTGAAGGAGACCATTCCCCAGGGCATCTGGGACTGCGCCATCACCAACGGCTATGACGGCATGGGCATCTACGGCGTCCCCGCCCTGAAGGACACCGCTACCCAGAACTGCTGGGACGTGAACGGCACCCTGCTGGCCGAGCTGGGCTATGACGTGGACGCCGTGTGCGAGGCCGGTCTGGACTACTACTCCGACGAGTTCGAGGAGATGCTCCAGGCGGCCAAGGACGCCAAGGGCGCGGACTTCTATCCGCTGCTCATCGAGCCGGTGGTCCTGGAGCGCATGGTCACCCACAGCTCCATCATCACGGGCGACCTGAACAACGCCAACATGCTCAGCTACTACTATGACGCCGAGCACCCCTCCAACGACACCGGCGCCACCATCGTGAGCAAGTACGAGTCCGAGGAGTTCGCCAAGTTCGCGGCCCGGACCTATGAGTTCTCCCAGAAGGGCTTCATCTCCCCCAGCTGCCAGAGCACTGCCACCTCCAACGACTACCGCACCGCCACCCAGGCCTCCGCGGAGTACCTGTTCGGCACCCAGTCCTACGCCTTCGGCTGCGAACTGGATTACTCCAAGGCCCGCGGCATCGACGTGCGCATGGTCCCCGAGACCGCCGCTTACATGGACTGCACCTCCGGCCAGGGCGCCATGATGGCCGTCTCCGTCACCTCCAAGAACCCCGAGCGGGCGCTGATGTTCCTGAACCTGCTGAACACCGACCCCGTTCTCATGACCATGATGAACTACGGCCTGGAGGGCTTCACCTACACCACCAACGATGACGGCACCATCACCTTCATCGACGAGGCCCGCGCCACCTACAGCCCCTGGACCAACGGCATGGGCAACATCCGTATCCTGCCGCCTACCGATGCCCAGGGCGCGGACTTCTGGGAGCGGTTCTCCGCCTACTATGACGCGGCCGAGACCCTGCCCTATGGCGGCTTCATCTTCGACGCCTCCGAGGTGGAGACCGAGGGCGCCGCGCTGGCCAACGTGTTCGCGGAGTACGCCTTCAACCTGATGAGCGGCGCTGTGGACCCGGACGAGGCGCTGCCCGAGTTCCAGGCCAAGCTGAAGGAGGCCGGTATCGACGAACTGGTCGCCGCCGCTCAGAGCCAGATGGAGGCCTACCTCGCCGGCTGACGCCGGGGGCCTCAAAACCCAACAAACATAATAGGACCGCCCCGCGCTTCGGCGCGGGGCGGCGTTTCATGTGTCTGCTTCATCCTCCGGCGGCTGCGCCAGGTAGGGGGCAAAGACGCGGCGGAGGAGGATGGTGTTGAAATAGGCGGCGGCGGCAAAGTAGAGGCCGGCCCAGATGAGACCGGCGTAGAAAAACGCCATGATATTGGTCAGCAGCAGCACCCAGGGCAGGATGTTCAGCGCGGCGATGAGGATGGACCGGGGCAGGTAGCCAAGACTGAGCACCAAGGCGTTTTTCATGGTGGACAGGGGACCGTTGGAGAACTGGCTGGCCAAAGGGAAGGCGTAGCCGCCCAGGAGCAGCAGCAGTATGAACAGCAGCGCGAACACCACGAAGGCCCAGCGGATATCACCGGGCATCAGGTAGAAAATGTACGTGTTCACGGCCGCCGTGGCGAGGCAGAGGGCCAGGATGAGCCAAAGGAGAGTGGCCTGCTTGAAATTCTCCCGGAAGGCACGGAAATAGCTCCTGACTGTCCCGGCGTACTCCATGTCCGTGCCCAGCCGGAACAGCACCGTATAAAGGGCCGTCTGGGCCGCGCCGATGGTGACCAGGGGCACGCTGCACACCAAAAAACAGATGTTCAGGAGCGCCAGGTCCGCCAGCCGGCCCATGGCCCGCATAAATCTGGAATCCGGGGAAAAGAACCGACCCATAAACCTGCCTCCCTGTATGTCATACGCATATATGACATCAATATATCATTCATTTGATTATAGCTTTTTGGCGGCGGACCAGTCAATACATTCAGGACGCCGGGGAAAACGGTACAACGAAAGGCAAGAAGAGACAAGGAGAAGCATCTTTTGCGGCCGGGAAATGAGAAGAGCGGGGCGGCAGACGCCGTCCCGCTCCCTATCTGTGAGCTTACGCTCTTACTTCATGCCGTTCTCGTAGGCCTCGATCATCTTCTTGACCATCTGGCCGCCGACGGAACCGGCCTGACGGCTGGTCAGGTCGCCGTTGTAGCCCTGCTTCAGACTGACGCCCACCTCATTGGCGGCCTCCATCTTGAACCGGTTCATCGCCTCGCGGGCGTTGGGGTTCACGAGCTGGTTAGAATTCTTCGCCATAGTTGACACAACTCCTTTCCGCTGCATTGGACCGCAGGATCGGCTGTCCAAAACGGCGCTGTGCCGTCTTGCATTGCCGCCCTGTCGCTTTGTCCGGCTTTATGTTTTGCAGAACCGCGGCCAATATGAAAGCCAAATTATGCCGGTCAGGAATTGTTATATTTTGTAATCAACAATCCGATTTTGTAATTAAAAAATCATTCTGTGACATCGAAATCGATTTGGCAAAGTAGTATCCTACTGTAGAAAAGATATGTAGATCGGAGGTCGGGAGATGTATTGCAGAAAATGCGGAGCGTCCCTTCCCGATAACGCGCGGTTCTGCTCCAAGTGCGGGAACGTGATCCAGGCACCTGCCGGAGAGGCCCGCAGCTCTGGTCCCGCTGCCGGCGGCTCATACAGCGCCGGACCTGCCGCCGGCGGTCCGTACAGCTCTGGTCCCGCCGCCGGTGGTCCATACAGCGCCGGACCTGCCGCCGGTGGTCCATACAGCGCCGGACCTGCCGTCGGTGGTCCATACAGTGCCGGGCCTGCTGCCGGCGATACCGGCAGCGCCGGGACAAGAACGTCCGATGCCACGGGAAAGTGGCTGCTCGTCATGGGCCTCATCCTGCTGTCAGGCCTTCTGCTGATGGCGTCCTGGATCACGACCAGCCGTGAACTGGTCCGTGACATCTCCGTTCTCAGAAACGATATATACGATCTGCTCGACGAGGCCGAATACTACGCCGATTGGGTCGGCATCGACGTGGATACAGCGGCGCTGCGCGAGGTCGGGGACATGTTCCTGGACGGCAAGCTGTCCCCGGCGGAGATGTTCACGCTCTGCAAAGAGCTGGTCCCGCTGTTGAACGATATCAACAGGACATTGGGACGCTGGGACGAACCGGACTCGGGATTGACGTTCATCGCCGTTATATCGGCAATATATATGGTCCTGATAGCTGCATGCGCTGTGGCCGCCGTGCTGGCGGTGGTGATGGTGCTGCTCCGCCGCGGGTTCAGAGCGGACATATTGTTTGGTGTGCTCCAGAGCGTCCTTTTCGGTGCATTTGTGCTCATCTGTGTCTTCTCTGTTGAGGAGCTGGAGTTTTTCATGCGCCCGACGGTGCTCTCGGTGGTATCCGTGGCCCTCGCCTGGACGGCTGTGGGCATGTGGTCGCGTCTCCGCAGGACAACTGCCTGACAGCGAGAAGAGGACCATCGTAAAAAAATATGAGACGGCCCCGGCTGGGAACAGCCGGGGCCGTACTCAGGCTGTCAAAGAAGTATCTTTGACAGCCTGAAAGCCGAGTATTTCCTGCCGTCAAAGCCGGCATGAAATACTGCCGCTGCGCGGCGCAAATACATTTGCCGGCTTTTGATCCCATTTGAGGCGGGGCTCCGCCCCCCT
>CANQIH010000043.1 GCA_947624035.1 uncultured Oscillospiraceae bacterium
GCAGCCAGCAGTTTCCTGCTGGCTGGGATAAATCCTTATTCTTTTTCATTGTCCTCTTGACGGGTCGCAGTTCAGAGGCTCACCGGCTTTCATTTTATCCTTTTTTCTCCGCCTTTTCCTTCCGGGACTTGATGACCTTCTGGCGGACGAACTCCTCCCGCTCCTTCTCGGCCAGGGCGTCCGTCATGCGGCGGATATCGCCGTCCAGGCCGGGGATGACGATGTTCTGCAATGCGTTGGCCCGCTTCTGGCTCTTGCGGATGGCGAAGGCCAGACGGTACACCGCCACCTCCGTCTCCGCCAGCTCCGCCAGCAACGCCTTCACCGCCGTGAACCGGCGGTAGGCCTCGTCCAGTGCCGAGCCGGACACCGTCAGGGCGTAAGGCAGCACGTCCGGGTCCGCGTTGTGGTCCTTCACCGCCGGCAGCTCCACGCCCATGACGCTGCGCCATAATAGCCGCACGCCGTCGTCCTCCGGCACCATGGACACGGCGGCGGTGACGCCGCCGGAGCGTATCTCCGCGATCTCCAGGGCCTCGTAGGCCGTCTGGAACGCCTGGTCTATCTCCCCCTGGAGGGCCTTGGCCCGGTCCACCAGCGTCACCAGCTCCCGGATGAGGATATTCCGTTTTTGGTCCATGAGCTCCCATCCGGTCTCCGCCAGGGCGCGGGACCGCTTGGCCGCCATGAGGTTGCCCTTGGTGGGCGCGGTGTTGGCCATGATGACTCCTTACTTGTCCTTGCCGGTGTAGTGCTGGTCCAGCAACTTGTCGGACACGCGGCTGAGCTCCGTCCGGGGCAGCATGGACAGCAGCCGCCAGCCCCGGTCCAGCGTCTCGTCCAGGGTCCGGTCCTCCCGCTGGCCCTGGCCCAAAAACTCCTGCTCAAAGGCCTTGCCAAAGGCCAGGTACAGCTTATCCGTGGCGGACAGCTCGTCCTCGCCGATGACGGAGGCCAGGCTCCGGGCGTCCTGCACCGCGGAGTAGGAGGCGAAAAGCTGGTTGGAAAGGTCCTGGTGGTCCGCCCGGGTGAAGCCCTCGCCGGTGCCGTCCTTCATAAGGCGGCTCAGGCTGGGCAGCACGCTCACCGGCGGGTACACGCCCTTCTGGTTCAGGTCCCGGCCCAGGACGATCTGCCCCTCGGTGATGTAGCCTGTCAGGTCCGGGATGGGGTGGGTGATGTCGTCCGAGGGCATGGTGAGGATGGGCACCTGGGTGACGGACCCGGTCTTGCCGTGGATCATCCCGGCCCGCTCGTAGAGGCTGGCCAGGTCGGAGTACATGTAGCTGGGGAAGCCCTTGCGGCTGGGTATCTCCCCCTTGGAGGAGGACACCTCCCGGGTGGCCTCGCAGTAGCTGGTCATGTCGGTCATGACCACCAGCACGTGGTAGCCCAGGTCGAAGGCCAGGTACTCCGCCGCGGTCAGGGCGCAGCGGGGGGCCAGGATGCGCTCGATGATGGGGTCCGAGGCCATGTTGATGTACATGACGCACCGGCCCAATGCGCCGGTCTCCCGGAAGTCCTTCATGAAAAAGCTGGCCGTGTCGTTTTTCACGCCCATGGCACAGAACACGATGGCGAACTGGCCCTCGGCGCCGGCCACCTTGGCCTGGCGGACGATCTGGGCGGCCAGCTCGTTGTGGGGCAGGCCGTCCCCGGAGAAGATGGGCAGCTTCTGGCCCCGGATGAGGGTCATCATCCCGTCGATGGCGGAGATGCCGGTCATGATGCAGCTTCTGGGGTACATGCGGCTCACGGGGTTGATGGCGCTGCCGTTGATGTCCCGCCGCAGGGTGGGATACACCGGGCCCAGGCCGTCCATGGGCACCCCCGCGCCGGTGAAGATGCGGCCCAGGAGCTCCCCGGACAGGGGCAGGGTGATGGGGCTGCCGGTGAAGTAGGTGCTGACGCTGTCCATGGAGATGCCGTCGGTGCCCTCGAACACCTGCAGCACCACCCGATCGCCGTCGATGAGCACCACACGGCCCAGCCGCTTCTCCCCGCCGGGCATGGAAAGCTCCGCCAGCTCGTCGTAGCCCACGCCGGAGACGCCCTCCAGGGCCACCAGGGAGCCGTTTATCTCACTGAGGCCCGTATACTCTATGCGTATCATACGTTCGCCTTTCTCACCGCGTCCACGGCGCTGTCCACCAGGGCCATGTAGTCCTCCCGGGTCTTGCCCTCGCCCAGGCCGAACTTCATCCGGGCGAGATCCGCGAAGATGCCGGTGGCCTCCAGCTGGCTCACGGGCACGGCCAGGCTCACCAGCTCCCGGGCCTGGTCATAGAGGTGCATGATGACTACCAGCATGCCCATCTGCTGCTTGGCGGGCATATAGGTGTCCGTGGGATGGAAGGCGTTCTGCTGCAGGAAACCCTCCCGGACGATGCGGGCCGTCATCAGCGTCAGCCGCTGGTCGTCGGGCAGCACGTCCTGGCCGATGAGCTTCACGATCTCCTGCAATGCCGTCTCCTCGTTCAGAAGGCCCATGATCCGCTCCCGCAGGGTGGTGAAGCCCTGGCCGAAGTTCTCCTCGTACCAGTCATGGCAGTCCTGGAAATACTCCGAGTAGGAGCCGTTCCAGTTGATGGCCGGGAAGTGGCGGGCGTAGGCCAAAGACCGGTCCAGGGCCCAGAAGGTGCGCACGAAACGCTTGGTGTTCTGGGTGACGGGCTCGGAGAAGTCGCCGCCCTGGGGGCTCACCGCCCCGATGACGGTGACGCTGCCCTCGCCGCCGCTCAAGGTCTCCATGTACCCGGCCCGCTCGTAGAAGCTGGCCAGGCGGCTGGGCAGATACGCCGGGAAGCTCTCCTCGGCAGGCATCTCCTCCAGGCGGCCGGAGATCTCCCGCAGGGCCTCGGCCCACCGGGAGGTGGAGTCGGCCATCAGGGCCACGTGGTAGCCCATGTCCCGGAAGTACTCCGCGATGGTCATGCCTGTGTAGATGCTGGCCTCACGGGCCGCCACGGGCATGTTGGAGGTATTGGCGATGAGGATGGTCCGCTGCAGAAGGGGCTTGCCGTTTCGGGGGTCCTTCAGCTCGGCGAACTCGTCCAGCACCTGGGTCATCTCGTTGCCCCGCTCGCCGCAGCCCAGATACACGATGATGTCCGCGTCGCACCACTTGGCCAGCTGGTGCTGGACCATGGTCTTGCCGGCGCCGAAGGGTCCGGGGATGGCGGCGCAGCCGCCCTTGCCCACGGGGAAGAGGGTGTCCAGCACCCGCTGGCCGGTGAACAGTGGCTTTGTGATGGGCAGGCGGTTTTTGGACGGCCTTGGCGTGCGCACCGGCCACACCTGGCACATGGTCAGGGGCGTGCGGCGGCCCCGGGCGTCCTCCACCTGGCAGATCACGTCTGCGGCGGTGTACCGCCCGGAGGGCTTCACCTCCACGGCCCTGCCGGACACATTGGGCGGCACCATGCTCCGGTGCTCCACCGCGCCGGTCTCCTGCACCCGGGCAAAGACCTGGCCCGGCTTGAGCGCGTCGCCCTCACGGATGTCCACGGTCACATCCCAGACCTTCTCCATGTCCACCCCGGGCACGTCCACGCCCCGGGGGATGAAGCACCCGGCGGCGCCCTCGATGGCCTTCAGGGGCCGGGCGATGCCGTCGTAGGTGACGCCGACCATGCCGGGGCCCAGGGTCACCGACAGGGGCAGGCCCGTGGGATAGACCGGCTCGCCGGCGGTGAGACCGGCGGTGTCCTCGTACACCTGGACCACGCCCGTCCCGCCCTGGACGGACACCACCTCGCCCGGCAGCCGCTGGCGGCCCACCCGGACAAGGCTCATTTTCGCGAGGCCCCGGCCTCCCGTCACGGTGACGATGGGGCCGTTGACGCCCTGTATTCTGTAAGCAGTATCTTCCATGATCCCTCCGCGCCCCGGTCAGTCCAGCTCCAGTCCGGCCAGCTCGCCGAACCGGTCCCGGGCCGCCTCCAGGGCGGTGTCAAAGCTGAGATCCACGCGGCGGCCCAGCTTGGGCGACGCCGCGATGAGGCCGCCCAGGCCGAACTCCCCCTCCATAAAGGAGAGGGCCGCGCCCTTGGCGGTCATCTGCAATTCGCCGGCCAGGGCCATGTCCTCCCGGCGCAGATACACGGTCACAGGCCCGCCCCTGCCCAGCACGTCCAGCGCGGAGGCCAGAAGCGCCGCGAGACGGCCCGGATACTCCGGCCCGGCGGTGTAGTCCCGCACCCTGGCGGTCACCTTGGCGGCGGTCTCGTCCGCCCAGACCTGCCGCTGCTCCAAAAGTCTCCGGCGGTTCTCGGTCTGGCGGGCGTCCAGCTCCACCTGGTTCACGTTGCGCAGCTCGGACAGCGCCTGCTCCTTATAGCGGGCCACCTTCTCCGCGGCCGCGGCGGCGCCCTCCTTCCGGGCCTCCTCCTGGACTGCCGCCAGGGACAGGTCCAGCTGCTCCAGCTCCCTCTGGGACCGGGCGTGGATGTTCTCCAGGAAGTATTTGAGTTTTTTCTCCATCAGATCTTCACCCCTATGGCATCCCGAATGAGGTCGGTGATCTCGTCAGAGCCCAGCCCCTGGCCCCGGGGATCGGGGATGACGGTCAGCAGGGGCCGGCGGCCCTGCAGCTTCAGCCGGGCCACGGTGGCCGGGAGCCACCGCTCCACGGTCTTGGTCACCAGCAGCACGGCCACGGACTCATCGGCGCAGGCCGCCGCGATGGCCGCCTCCGCCGCCTTGGCGTCCTCCGCCAGCGTCCCGCGTATGCCCGCGAGGCGCATCCCGTCCAGGGCCTCCCTGTCGTGGGAAACGATCCAGTATCTCACAGCCGGGAGAGGATCATGAAGCCGATGAGCAGGCCGTACAGGGCCAGGCCCTCGGCCATGCCCACGTACACGATGCTCTTGCCGAAGATGCTGTCGTTCTCGCTGAGAGCGCCCAGAGCCGCAGCGGCGGAGGCGCTGACGGCGATACCGCCGCCGATACCGGACAGACCCACCGCCAGGGCGGCGGCGATATAGCCCATGCCGGAGGCAAAGGCGTCGGTGTTCACCAGCTCCGCGGCCGCGGCCTCGCCGGCGGCCATGGCGCCCTGGCTGAACAGGGTCACGCTCATGACGGCCAGCACGCCGAAGAAGGTGAAGATCTGGGCCAGCAGGGGCGCCTTGCCCCGGCGGCCGGTCTTCACCCGGTGATAGATGTACACCAGGGGCCCGGCGATGGCCAGCAGGATGAGGAATGCGTACACAAAGATCATGGGACTGAACATGGGTGTTACCTCCGAAAACGTATATCTGTAAAATGTGATCAGGTGAGATAGTCCACGGTGACCGGCTCGAAGGGCTGGCCGCCGCCGATGTAGAACCGGCCGAAGATCTCGTAGAACTCCAGGCGGATGATCTGGATGGAGCTCAGCGCCGCCTCCAGCGCCGCCACGAAGATGTTGCCCAGGACCATGACGGTAACGGTCCCCACGGCGGCCATGTTCTGGCACAGCATGGACACCACCATCATCATGCCTGCGTGGGAGATGGCGAAGGCCCCCAGACGCAGGAAGGACAATGTGTTGGACATGTAGGAGATGGCCGACTCGAAGATGTCGAAAAAGCCCTCCACTATGAACATGCCCCAGCTCTCGGGCTTCCAGTCCCGGCGGCCCTGGAGCTTTTTCGCCAGGGGGTCGCCGAACCACATGAGCAGCACGGGTATCACCACGAAGACGCCGATGTACCAGCCCTTGAGCAGGTCCGCCGCGCCGGTGAAGGCGCAGGCGATGGCGGCGATGACCGCCACGTACAGCACCAGACCCGCCACGCCGTTGGCGGAGAAGAGGGCGCTTTTGAGGTCGTCCTGCCGGAAGGCGTTGACGATGTTGATGATCATGCACACCGTCAGCACCACCGCGCCCAGGGCCGCCCCGGCCAGCAGCAGGGGCATGATGTTCTCCGAGGCCAGGGGGTAGAAGCCCTCCCATGGCAGCAGCCCCTCCATGCCGAACACGCTGCCGTAGAACAGGCCGAAGGCCACGGCGCTGCACCCGCATATGCCGATGATGCGCCAGAGCCAGGTGCCCGTCTTTTTGTAGAGCGCAAAGCCCAGCAGCGCCAGCACGGCGCCCTGGCCCGCGTCGCCGAACATCATCCCGAAGAAGATGGTGTAGGTGATGACCATGAAGATGCGTGGGTCCACGGTGCCGTAGGCCGGCAGGCCGTACATCTTCATGAGGGGCGTCATGACCCGCTGGACCCGGCGCTCCCGCACCTGGATGGGGGGCCTGGAATAGTCCTTCATCTCCCCGGGCTTGGCGGCCACGCAGGAAAAGCCGTGCTCGGCCTCGAACTCCTTTTCAAACTCCACGGCCTGATCGGCCATCATCCAGCCCACCATGTAGAACCGGCCGTAGCTGACGCCGGCGCATTCCCTGGTCTGGGCGCACACGGACCGGAATTTGAGCCAGGCCCGGCGGCTGGCCAGCTCCGGCCCTTTTTGGGCGCACAGGGCCTCCCGCTCCTTGGCGACCTCCGCCCTGTGGGCCTCGTGCCGCCGGATGGTCTCCTCGGTCTGGGCCAGGTACTCCGCCGCGGTGCAGTCCGGGTCCTCGCTCATCTCCTCGGGCCGGACGCGCCCCATGTTATAGCGCACCAGGGCACTGTCCAGACGGTCCGCCGCCTCGGGCACCGAGAGGGCCATGAAATACACATACCCGTCCTCCCGGTCCAGCTCCACCACGAACTCGTCCAGCCGGGAGAAGATCTCTTCGGTGTACTGCTTCCAGTCGGCCTCCAGCAGCCGCCCCAGCCGGGCGTGGACATACTTGAGGTGGCGCAGGTCGTAAAGGGACTCGGGCAGGTCCTTCAGACACTGGAGCGCCGGGTCGCTGAGCCGGCGGGTCAGCACGTCCACGTTCCCCTTGTCCTCCTGGTCCAGCCTCTCCAGCTGCCCGGAAAGCTCCTCCAGGAACGCCTCTGTCCCCTCCAGGTCATAGTCCCCGAACTCCGCCGGACAGGGCGCCATGCCCATGTCCTCCATGAGCGCGGTGGCCCGGTCCAGGGGCCCGGCGTAGGGGTCCTCCGCGTCCACACGTTTCAGGCGCCGCATCTTGCTCAGGGCCGATATGGCGTCCTCCATATGCACAGGCCGTCCCACCACGAACCGGCGGATGGCGTCGTCCAGACGCTCCTCCGGTCCCGACATGATGACAGCGGTCATTTTTTCAGCAGGCATAACATCCCTCTTTTCCCGGCGGCGCCGTCTCAGACCACCCGGTGGGGGTCGATGCCGTTGTAGACGGCGGCCACGATATCCGCCAGCCTCTTCCGGTCCATGTCCTTCAGCGTCAGAAACGCCTGGACCTCCTGGGGACCGGGATTGGCCGAGGCCAGCATCCGGCGGCAGAACGCGCGCATATATGTCTCATACTGTTTCTCCAGCACCCCCGGCGCCAGCGACTTGAACTCGTGCTTCCAGGGGCTGTGGGCCAGCAGCTCCAGCACCACGGCGTCTGTGGAGGCGTGGAGCAGCCGCTGGATGAACTCCGGCTTCAGCTCGTCGTGTATGGGGATGAGCAGTTCCGGCGCCCGGCCGATGGACGCGGGGAACCGGCGCAGCCGCAGCACGTACACCAGGTTCAGGGCGTCCGCCTCGGCGCCCACCAGACGGCGCAGCTCCCGGCTCCTCCGCCCGGCGCTGCTCCACCAAAGCTGGTACTGCCCGGCGTCCATCGGTGAGGTCAGGTGGGACTGGAACATCTCGATGATGGCCCGGTCCTCCTTGGGCAGGAACCGCCCCAGGTTATGGCAGTCCTGGTGCAGCTGCTCGTTTATCCCCTCCAGGAGCGGGTCCAGCTCCTCCGCCCCCTGGGGCCTCTCGGCCACCGCCGTCCAGGCTGGGGACCGGCTCAGCACGTCCCACACGGCCCTGAGGTCCTTCGCCGATGTGAGGCGCTCCCAGTCCTGGTCCGTGAGCCGTTTCCCATACATGGCCCGGCACTTGGCCGTGGCGGCGCTGTATGTCGTCAGATCTCTAATCATCCAGCCCGATCACCATTCGGAACATGCGCTCCGCCGTCTCGTCCTTATGGGCCTCGTAGCGCCCGGTCAGCGCCGCCAGGTCCCTCTCATACTGCTCCTTCAGCCCGGCTATGGCGTTCTTGGCGTCGGTGTGGGCCTTGCTCCGGGCGGCCGCCACCTCCCGGCGGGCCACCGCCATGGCCTGCTCCTCCATCTCCCGGCAAAGGATATCCCGCTTGCTGTCAAAGGTCTGGCTCTGATGCTGCGCCCGCGCCAGCTCCTCCCGGGCCTTCCGGTCCGCGGCCACGATCTGGTGCAGGGCGGCCATCGCTTCCATCGTATCCATGTATGTTCCTCCCCGGCGGGTCGATACACTATTTTAACATTTTATGATTATATCTCACCATGCCCCCGGGTTTCAAATGGCAATGTGCACAAAAAGGGCTTTATTATTTTTAACAGGGAAAGACGCCCACCGGCCCCGGGCGCAGAAATTTCCCGAAACGGTTGCCCCGCGCGGGTTTTGGTAGTATACTACAGCAAAACGAAACGGAATGGAGAACGCTATGAAATATCTGCTTATCATCGGCGACGGCATGGCCGATAACCCCGTGCCCGAGCTGGGCGGCCACACCCCTCTGGAGGTGGCGGACAAGCCCGTCATCGACGACCTGGCCCGGCGGGGCGTGCTGGGCAGCGTGGTGAACTGCCCCAAGGAATTCGAGCCGGGCAGCGCCACCGCCATCATGTCCATCTTCGGGGCCTCCCCCCTGAAATACTACCACGGCCGCGGGCCCCTGGAGGCCGCCGCCCAGGGCGTGTCCCTGCGGGACGGGGACATGGCCTGCCGGTGCAACATGGTGGCCCTGGAGGACGGCGACATGCCCTATGAGAGCCGCCGCATCCTCTCCCACAGCGCCGGGTCCATCGACGGCGAGACCTCCGACAAACTGGTCACCGAGCTCTGGGCCAGCCCCGAGTTCGCCGCCCTGGCCAGGGAGTTCGACATCGAGATCAACCCCGGCTCCTCCTTCCGGCACTTCGCCGTCATGCACGGCGCGGACATCGGCGGCATCCGCCTCATCCCGCCCCATGACCACCTGGGCGAGGTCATCGGCCCCCTGGCCCCCTCGGGCTGCGCCGTGGCCGAAAAGCTGGAAAAGCTCCAGGAGGCCGCCTTCCGGTTCCTGGACCACCACCCCCTGAACGAGGCCCGCCGGGCCGCCGGAAAGCTCCCGGCCAACGGCATCTGGTTCTGGGCCGAGGGCACCGCCGCCATGCTGCCGGACTTCGCGGAGAAGTACGGCCACACCGGCGAGGTGGTGTCCGCCGTGCCCCTGGTCCGGGGCATCGCCCGGCTTTCCGGCCTGCCCGCCCCCTGGGTGGAGGGCGTCACCGGCGAGATCGACACCAACTGGGACGGCAAGTGCCAAAAGACCATCGAGATCCTCTCCCGGTGCGACTTCGCGGCGCTGCACATCGAGGCGCCGGACGAGTGCACCCACAACGGCGATACCCCGGGCAAGCTCCAGTCCATCGAGTGGCTGGACAGCCGGGAGACCGGCCCCATCGTGGAGTGGCTGCGTGGCCGGGGCGAGGACTTCCGCATCCTGATCCTCTCCGACCACAAGACCCTCACCTCCAACCGGGCCCACGACGGCGACCCGGTGCCCTTCCTGCTGTACGACAGCCGGGAGCAGAACTGCTCCGGCCTCTCCTATACCGAGGCCAACGGCCTCAAGACCGGCACTTATCTGCCGGACGGCTCCGTGCTGCTGGACATGCTCTTCGAGAGATGATCGTCCGCGCCCACGGAAAGCTGAATCTCTCCCTGGACGTGCTTGGCAAGAGCCCCGATGGCTACCACGACCTGCGCATGGTGATGCAGAGCGTGGAGTTCGGGGACGATTTGGACGTGGAGCTGCGGGAGGACGGACAGTTCTCCATCGACCCAGGCCGGTGGTACCTGCCCTCCGACGGCAGGAACCTGGCCCTGCGGGCGGCCGTCCTCTTTCTGGAGGGCACCGGCCTGGGGGCCTCCATCCGGGTCAACAAGCGCACCCCCGTCTGCGCCGGCATGGGGGGCGGGTCCTCGGACGCCGCCGCCGTGCTCCGGGCCCTGAACCAGCTCACCGGCGCCCATAAGTCCGCCCAGGAGCTGCGGGACATGGGCCTGAAGCTGGGCAGCGACGTGCCCTTCTGCGTCACCGGCGGCACGGCCCTGGCGGAGGGCCGTGGCCAGCTTCTGACCCCCGCCGCCCCCCTGCCGGACTGCGCCATCGTCATATGCAAGCCCGCCTTCGCCATCTCCACCCCCGAGCTCTTCGGCCGGGTGGATGCCCGCCGCAGCCGCCTGCGGCCCGACACGCCGGGCATCCTGGAGGCCCTGGAGCGCGGCGACGTGCCCGGGGTGGCCCGCCGGATGTACAACGTCTTTGAGGACGTACTGGGCCGCCGCCGGGGGGAGATCACGGCCATCAAGAGCCAGCTCACCGCCCTGGGGGCCCTGGGGGCGGTGATGACCGGAAGCGGCAGCTCTGTGTTCGGCATATTCACCGACGAGGACGCCGCTCAGGCCGCCCAGGCCGCCCTCTCCCGCCACTACCAGGACTGCTTCCTCACCCGGCCCAGCCGGGCCCTGGAGGTATAAAAAAGCGCATCACCGCCCATGATCATGGCGGTGATGTTTTTATGAAGGACCAAAAACTGAGACCCTGGGAGATCGCCCTGTTCATAGCCCTGTGCGTCTTTTTCTGCGCGGGCATGTGGGCCCAGGACGCCCAGGAGGACCTGGCGAATGGCCTGGTGCGCCTGCACGTGATCGCGGACTCCGACAGCCCCGCCGCCCAGGCGGAGAAGCTCCAGATGCGGGACAAGGTGCTGGACGTCCTCTCCCCCGCCCTGGCCGGCTGCGCCAGCCGGGAGGATGCAGTTGACATAATACATGACCACCAAGCGGAGCTGGAAGCCCTGGGGGACGTGTCCGTGTCCCTGGGGGAGGAGTATTATCCCACCCGGGACTACAGCACCTTCTCCCTGCCGGCGGGGCGGTATCTGTCCCTGCGGGTGACCATGGGGGCGGGCGAGGGACGGAACTGGTGGTGCGTGGTGTTCCCGCCCCTGTGCACCGAGGCCCTGGCCCAGCCCGCGGAAGACGTGTTCAGTGAGCTGTCCCAAGACCAGGCGGGCACCGTCACCCAGGACGGGACGGGCTACGTCATCCGCTTCCGCATCCTGGAGTGGTGGGGAAAGCTGGCGGAGCTTTTCAGTTGACATAATTCTAATGTTCATCCTCTATCCCCCCTCTTGGCCCAGGAACCGATTGACAACGGGCGGGAGCAATGGTATTCTTTAACAAGGTGAAACATGGCGTGTGCCCCGCGCCGCCTTTATCGTGTTTTTACCCTTTTCCTGCCCGCCCGCTTTACGCGGCGGCGCCATATTGGGGGAAAGGAGGGAAAGCCCGTGACCAACATCGAAAGGCGCAAGCGCTTTATCATAAACGTCCTGTATTGGGCCATCATCATCGGCATACTGATGCTGTTTTTCCGGTATCTGCTTGGCATCATATGGCCGTTTTTCTTCGCGTTCCTGTTCGCGGCGGCCATGACGCCCGCCATCCGCTGGCTGACGGCCAAGTGCCGCATCAAGCACTCCATCTCCGTGGCGCTGTGCCTGCTGGTCTTTTTCGCGGTTCTGGGCGGCGCCATCATCGCCGTCACCGCCGCCGCCGTGGGCGGCATCCAGGACTTCATCGTCTGGCTCCCTTCCCTCTACTCCGACGTGATCGAGCCGGCCATGTCCACCGCCGCCGCCTGGATCCAGGAGATGGCCGAACGCATCGGCCCCGAGGCTACGGAACTCGTTGGCCAGGTACTGCCCAACATCATCTCCTCCGTGGGCTCCGCCGTGACCCGCCTGTCCGTGCAGATCATGGGCGTGGTGTCCGGCTGGGTGACCCAGCTGCCCCGGCGGCTGCTGTACACCCTCATCTGCGTCATCGCCACGGTGTTCATGACGGCGGACTTCCAGCGCATCACCGCCTTTCTGATGCGCCAGATCCCTGCCCGGCCACGGCTGGTGGTCTCCAAGGCCAAGGAGACCTTTGTGGTGGTCATCCTCAAGTACGGCAAGAGCTACGGCCTCATCATGTGCATCACCTTCTGCGAGCTGCTGGCGGGCCTTCTGATCCTGCGCCAGCGGTATGCCCCCCTCATCGCCCTGGTCATCGCCATATTCGACATCTTCCCCATCATCGGCGCGGGCCTGTTTTTGCTGCCATGGGCCATCGTATCCATGCTGGCCGGCAGCACGGCCAAGGGCCTGGGCATCCTGGCGCTGTACATCGTCATCACCGTCGTCCGGCAGATCATCGAGCCCCGTATCGTGGGCCACCAGGTGGGCCTGCACCCCGTGGTCACCCTGACGGCCATGATCGTGGGCACCAGCCTCTTCGGCGGCGTGGGCCTGCTGGGCATGCCCATCGCCTGCGCCATCATCAAGAGTTTGGACGACGCCGGCGTCATCCACGTCTTCCGCAAGGAGGGCGACACGGCCCCCGAGACCCCGGCAGCGGCCGCAAATAGCGGTGTGAATAAAGAAAATTCCGCCTGACTATTGACAATCCTGCCTGCGGATGATAAAATCATCAGGCTTGCGGGCGTAGCACAACGGCTAGTGCACCAGCCTTCCAAGCTGGGGACGTGGGTTCGATTCCCATCGCCCGCT
>CANQIH010000044.1 GCA_947624035.1 uncultured Oscillospiraceae bacterium
TGAAGGAGTTCAACGCCACCGTCGTTCCCAACATGGGCGACTACTACCAGATCTCCAAGGGCTGGAACCAGGCTCGTACCGCTTGGTGGACCATGCTCCAGAAGGTCGGCGAGGGCGAGGACATCCCCACCGTCGTGGCTCAGTACTGCGCTGAGGCCAACGAGGCCGCCGCTGCCGGCTGATATCCCGGCGGCACAGCTTGACCTGACATAGGGCTGCGCGCCCCTCCCCGCGCGTTGCGGGGAGGGGCGTGTTTCCCTGTTTTCTCCTCTGATACCTGAGAAAGAGAGGTGTCTGTCCGTGGCAAGAAACGCCAATCCAACCGTCAGCCGGGCGCTGCGGCGGCATGAGAACGTGTCCGGCTATCTCTTCATGCTGCCGAGCCTTATATTTTTCGTCGGGTTCGTCATCATCCCGATGGTGATCTGTATCTTTACGAGCTTCACCGACTCCATGATGAACAACACCAACCCTGTCCACTTCGTGGGGCTGGGGAACTTCAAAAAGCTGTTCCAGGACCAGAAATTCCTGGAGGCCCTTAGAAACACCTTCGTCATCGTGCTGGTCAGCGTGCCGGTGACATGCGCGTTCTCGCTGTGGGTGGCCTCGTCCATCTACAAGATGGGCAACGTGCTCCTGTCCGCCTTCCGGTGCATCTTCTATCTGCCTGTGGTCACCGGCTCCGTGGCCGTCACCGTGGTGTGGAAGTGGATGTTCAATAACTACTACGGCGTGTTCAACTACGTTCTGGGCTCGGAAGGGCTAGGTCTCATCGAGAAGAACATCAACTGGCTGGGCGACTCCCGCTTTGCCCTGGGGTGCATCATCCTGATCCTGCTGACCACATCCGTGGGCCAGCCCATCGTGCTGTATGTATCCGCCCTGGGCAACGTGGACCAGACCCTGGTGGAGGCCGCCAAGGTGGACGGCGCCACCAACTTCCAGGTGTTCTGGCGGGTGAAGTGGCCCCAGATGCTGCCCACGACGCTGTATATCCTGGTCATCACCACCATCAACTCCTTCCAGTGCTTCGCGCTGATCCAGCTGCTGACGTCGGGAGGCTCGGGGACGAACACGGTGATGTACTATATCTACTATACCGCCTTCAAGCTCACGTCCACGCCCGGCCACTTCGGCTACGCCAACGCCATGGGCGTGATCCTGGCCATCTTCATCGGCGCGCTCTCGGCCCTCCAGTTCTGGGCGGCCAAAGAGAAGTAAGGGGGTGCCGGAATGAATAAGATCGGATCGACCCGTTCCAAGGTGTACAGAGCCGTCTGCATGGTCATCATCATCCTGCTGGCGCTGCTGTTCCTGTTCCCCCTGTATTGGATCGTCATCGGCGCGTTCAAGACCCAGCAGGACAACTACTCCATCACGCCCGTCTGGTGGCCCAGCGAGTGGTCCACGGCCAACTGGGAGAAGCTGTTCTCCCGGCGGTCCGCCCCGCTGTTCGACCTCATCGTCCCCTTCAGCCGCAACTTCACCCAGGACGGCAAGGACCTGGTGCTGGCCAGCGGGCCCGTGGTCCCCGGCGCCATCCGGTGGCTGGTGAACACCGTGTTCATGGCCGTGATGGCCATGATCCTCACCTGCATCACCGCCTCGCTGGCGGGCTACGCCCTGGCGAAGAAGCGGTTCGTGGGAAGGGGAATCCTGTTCAGCCTCATCGTGTGCGCCATGGCCCTGCCCAAGCAGGTCATCCTCATCCCCCTGCTGCGGGAGATGAACGCCCTGGGGCTCATCGACAACATCTGGGCCGTGATCTTCCCCACGGTGGGCTGGCCCTTCGGCGTGTTCCTCATGAAGCAGTTCTCCGAGAGCATACCCGGCGAGGTGCTGGAGTCCGCCCGCATCGACGGCGCCAGTGAGCTGCGCACCTTCACCACGGTGGTGTGCCCCATCATCAAGCCCGCCTTCGGCGCGTTGGCCATCTTCACCTTCATCAACTCCTGGAACGACTACTTCATGCAGCTGGTCATGCTGTCCAGCAACTTCAACTACACCCTGCCCCTGGGCATCGCTACCATGCAGGGCGAGAACTCCGTGGACACCGGACTTCTGATGGCCGGCGCGGCGCTGGCCGCTCTGCCCATCATCATCGTGTTCCTGATCTTCCAGAAGTACTTCACCAAGGGCATCACCATGGGCGCTGTGAAGGGCTGAGGAAGGAAAGCGAACGTCACGCATCACATACCGTGCCCCCGGCGCGCACCGTCTGCTATGGACGAATGTGCGCCTGCCGGGGGCATTTGCATTATCTTCCCGGCGCAGGAAAGATTACTGTTGCATCGGGCCCGGTGCTTGTGATAGAATGTTCCATCCGCGGCGCCCAAGGGCGCCGCCAGACGGCTTTCCGGCCAGGAATGGAACGCGCAAAGACGCAGCCGGGGGAGGACTATGGACAGGACTGAGCACAGGGAAAAAAGAGCGGTGATCTGGGAGATGGCGTTCGGCGCGCTGCTTCTGGCGTTCGTGCTGCTCTCTTTCTACATATTCATCCGGGACAACCGCCAGCGGATCATGGAGCAGAACAACAGCTTCATCGCCTCCGCCACGGAGCAGACCGCCGAGCGGGTCAGCGGCATCCTGGACGAGAGCCAGCGGAAGGTGGAGCTTCTGGCCAACCTCTACGGCTCCCAGATGACCGAGCCCGTGGTGGACGCCAGGATGCTCAACGACATGATCCTCCGGTCCGGCTTCGACTATGTGGAGTTCATCGATGCTGGCGGCATGGACCTGACCGCGGACGGCCGCACGGCGGACCTGTCCGACCGGGAGTATTACATCCAGGGCATGGCGGGGGAGAGCGGCAAGTGCGTGATCTACAACTCCCGCATCACCGACGAGACCCTGCTCATCTTCTACACCCCCTTCCGGTATCGCGGGGAGATCATCGGCGTGCTCAGCGGCATTTTGCGGGGCGACACCGTCACCGACATCCTCACCTCCAGCTACTTCGGCAAGCGTGCCAACTCCTATCTCATGGAGCGGGACGGTACCATCATCCTGGCCGTGGGGGACATCCGGCGGTCCGATAACTTCCTGGAGGCCATGGAGATCGGCGGGTACATGTCCGGGGAGGACGTGGAGGACCTGCGGCGGACGCTGGAGAACGGCGAGTCGTCCAGCTTCACCTATAACGGCGTCAACGGCGCCGGCAGCGCTTACGTGACCGCTCTGCGGACAGGGCCCTGGATGCTGCTGCAGAACTTCCCCTCGTCGGTGACCCGGGACATGACCCAGAGCGCCAACGGGGCGGGCATCCGCCTGGAGATCATGCTGGCGGCGGCTTTTTTGGTCTACGTGGCCTATCTGGTGCTGAAAAACCACCTGCAGAAGCGCCGTCTGGTGTCCGAGAAGCAGGAGATCAGCCGGATCGTGGGGGCGGTGACCCAGCTTTTCAGCCGGTTCTCCCTGGTGGACTTTGACGAGGATACCTATGAGTATCTGGAGGGCAAAAAGAGCGGCGCCCCGGAGAAGGGCCGGTACACGGAGCTCATCGAGTATCTGCGGGCGCGGTATATCCCCGACGGCAGCCGGGACATGTGCGAGGTCATCGGCAGGGACTACGTGCAGGCCCACCTGACGGGAGATGTGCCATACCTCCAGTTCGAGTACCAGATCGACATGGACGGCGTTCGGTGGGAGAACATCTCCATCCTGTGTCTGAAGCGGCGGGACGGCGTGCCCGTACGGGTGCTGTACGCCATCCAGGACGTGACGGCCCTGAAGGAGCGGGAGGCGGAGATACGCCTGGCGCTGCAGAACGCCTCCGAGGCGGCGGAGGCCGCCAACCGGGCCAAGTCGGATTTCCTGGCCCGCATGAGCCACGACATCCGTACCCCTATGAACGCCATCATGGGCATGACCGCCGTGGCGGCCATGCACCTGGACGACAAGGAGAGGCTCACTGACTGCCTGGGCAAGATCACCATATCCAGCCGCCACCTGCTGGCCCTCATCAACGACGTGCTGGACATGTCCAAGATCGAGAGCGGCAAGGTCTCCCTCCACGAGGAGCCCTTCAACATGGCCGACATGGTGGACAGCGTGGTCACCATCATCCGGGCCCAGATCGAGAGCAAGCGCCAGGTCTTCAAGGTCCACATCGCCGACATCGTCCACGAGGACGTGGTGGGCGACACATTGCGGCTGCGGCAGGTGTTCGTGAACATTCTGGGCAACGCCGTGAAGTTCACCCCTGAGGGCGGCGCGGTGACCTTCTCCATCCGGGAGCAGAGCAGCCTGGTCCACGGCATGGCCTGCTATGAGTTCACGGTGGAGGACACCGGCATCGGCATGGACCAGGAGTTCATCAAGACCATCTTCGACCCCTTCTCCCGGGCCAGGGACTCCGTGACCCGGGGCGTGGAGGGCACCGGCCTCGGCATGTCCATCACCCGCAACATCGTGCGCATGATGGACGGCGACATCCAGGTGGAGAGCCAGGTAGGCGTGGGGTCCAAGTTCACCGTCCAGGTCCATCTGAAGCCCCAGGACCAGGCCGGGGACGACGTGGAGGAGCTGGCCGACCTGCGGGTTCTGGTGGCCGACGACGACCAGGATTCCTGCGTCAGCACCTGCGAGATCCTGCACGGCATCGGCATGGAGGCCCAGTGGGTCCTCAGCGGCCGGGAGGCCGTGGACCGCACCGCGGCGGCCTATGAGGCGGGGGAGAGCTTCGCCGCCGTGATATTGGACTGGAAGATGCCGGAGATGGACGGCGTGGAGACCGCCCGGGCCATCCGGGCCAGGGTGGGCAGCGAGGTGCCCATCATCATCCTGTCCGCCTACGACTGGTCCGACATCGAGACCGAGGCCCGGGAGGCCGGTATCCAGGCCTTCATCGAAAAGCCCCTGTTCCGCTCCCGGCTGGTGTACGCCCTCAAGACCGTGCTGGCCACGGACATCGCCGCGAGGGAGCTGGAGACGGCGGAGCCCGGCAAGCCGGCCTTTACAGGGAAGCGGGTGCTGCTGGTGGAGGACAACGAGCTCAACCGGGAGATCGCCCAGGAGCTGCTGGGCTTCACCGGCGTGGAGGTGGAGACGGCGGCGGACGGCCAGGAGGCCGTGGATATGGTGCGCAGCGCGGCACCCGGCCATTTCGACCTCATATTCATGGATATCCAGATGCCCGTGCTGAACGGCTACGACGCCGCCCGGCTCATCCGGGCCATGGACAGGGAGGACGCCCGGACCGTGCCCATCATCGCCATGACGGCCAACGCCTTTGCCGACGACATCCGCCAGGCCCGGGAGGCCGGTATGAACGACCACGTGGCCAAGCCCGTGGAGATGGATAAGCTGGTAGGGGCCATGGAGAAGTGGCTGAAGTGAATATGTGATACGCAGGAAAGCGGCGCGGGAACGCGCCGCTTTTTCGTGCTTCGTTACATTAAATTAACTGTTGTACTTCCATATTCTGTGGTATACTGTGGCGGGGACAAAGATATGAGGAGATGACAGCTATGCTGAACGTGGAGCATGTGACGAAAAAGTACGGCAAGGTGCTGGCCTGCGGCGACGTGAGCTTCCACCTGGACCCGGGCAGCGTGACGGTGCTGCTGGGGCCAAACGGCGCGGGCAAGAGCACCATCATGAAGGCCATCATCGGCTTTCTGCGCTACGAGGGGGACATCACCGTGGGCGGCCTGCCCAACAAGACCCCCGACGCCCGGCGGCTGCTGGGCTATATCCCGGAGATGCCGTCCCTGTACCCCAACCTCACGGTGTCGGAGCACCTGGAATTCCTGGCCCGGGCCTACCGGCTCAGCAATTATAAAGATAGAGCGGCGGCGCTGCTGGAGCGGTTCGAGCTCACAGACAAGCGGAAGAAATTCGGCGACGAGCTGTCCAAGGGCATGCAGCAGAAGCTGAACATCTGCTTGGGCCTGCTGCCGGAGCCGAAGATGCTGCTGCTGGACGAGCCCATGATCGGCCTGGACCCCCACGCCATCAAGGAGCTGAAAAACGTCATGGAGGAGCTGCGGGCCCAGGGCCGGACCATGCTGGTCAGCACCCACATCATCGACAGCGTGGACATGCTCTGGGATAGGACGGTCATCATGCAGGGCGGACGCATCCGGGCCAATGTGACCCGCGAGGAGCTGGACGGGGCGGGAAAGACCCTGGAGCAGCTCTTTTTCGAGGTCACCGAGGGCGTGAGCGCGACCGACATGACCCACCCGGACGGCGGCGCGGGGGAGGGGTGAGCCATGGGGCTTTTTCTCTACTACGCCGGCCATAGCTTCATAAACCAGCTCCGCAAGCTCTTCAAGACCTGGGTGCTGATATTCATCCTGGCCTGCGCCCTGCTGGGCGGCGTCATCGGCGCCGTGGCCGGGACGGTGGCCGGTGAGACGGACACAGAGCCGGAGACCGCCATAGAGGAGACAGCGGAGCAGGATATTTTTGAGAGCGCGGGCCTGTCCGCCGGTGAGACCGTGGAGGCGGCCGCGGGCGCGGTGGTGCTGGCCGTGTTCGCCTTCATGGCCGTGGGGGCGGACAAAAACGGCAGCAAGATATTCCAGCCGGCGGACGTGAACCTGCTGTTCGCCTCGCCCATGCGGCCCCAGGCGGTGCTGATGTTCCGCCTGTCCAGCCAGCTGGGCGTCTCCCTGCTGGCCAGCCTCTATCTGCTCATCCAGCTGCCGAACCTGGTGCTGAACGCGGGGCTCAGCCTCTGGGCGGCCCTGGCGCTGCTGGGGGCCTGGTGCCTCACCATAGCGGCGGCCACGCTGATACAGGTGCTGCTCTACCTCTTCGCCTCGTCCCACCCCCGGGCCAAGCCCATGATCCGCCGGGTGGTGTACGGCCTGCTGCTGGCGCTGGTGCTGGTGTATCTTTTCCTGCTGCGCTGGACCGGGGCGGGATATCTCAAGACCGCCGTGACGCTGTTCGGCGCGCCTGTCACCCGGTTCATCCCCCTCTGGGGCTGGCTCAAGGGCCTGTGCGGCGCAGCCGTGGCTGGTGAACTCTCCGGCGCGCTGCTGTACCTGGGCGCCTGCCTCGGGGGCATAGCGGTCCTCATCTTTGTCATCCGGCGGATGAAATGCGACTTCTACGAGGACGCCATGGCGAAAAGCGAGGAGACGGCGGAGCTTCTGGAGCGGGCCAGCTCCGAGAAGGCCTCCGGCGTCATCGTCCGGCGGAAAAAGGATAGGAGCGGCAGGCTCCGCCGGGACGGCATGGGCCACGGCTGGGGCGCAAACGTCTACTTTTTCAAGACCCTCTATAACCGCTTCCGCTTCGCCCACCTGGGCTTTCTCACCAAGACCATGGAGCTGTACCTGGCGGCGGCGGTGGCCCTGGGCCTGCTGGCCAGAAACGGCATCCTGGGCGGCGGGAGTTTTTTGCCCGCGGGCCTGGTGCTGGCGGGGCTGGCCTTTTTCCGGTCCCTGGGCAACCCCCTGGAGCAGGACACCAGCTCCGACTGGTTCGTGATGATCCCCGAGAGCCCGTGGGCCAAGCTCTTCTGGTCCCTGCTGGGGGGCATGGCCTGCTGTCTGCTGGACGTGCTGCCGGCCATCCTCGCGGCGGCGGTCCTCACCGGCGTCAATGTGCTGGCCGCGTTGGCCTGGGTGCCGCTCATCCTGTCCGTGGACTTTTACGCCACCTGTGTTGGGGCGTTCATCGGCATATCGGTGCCCGTATCCGCGGGGAAGCTGGTCAAGCAGCTGGCCCAGATCATGTTCGTCTACTTCGGCCTGGTGCCGGACGCCATCATCATCGCGGCGGGCTATTTCCTGGGCGGCATGGCTGCCTCCCTGGCCATCGCGGCGGCGGTGAACTTCGTGCTGGGCATCCTGTTTTTCGCCCTGACGCCCCTTTTCATCGAGCCCAAGAGCCGCCCGGCCCGGCGTGACTGCGGGGCGGGGGAGGTGGACCTGCGGACCGCCCGGCGGCGGTTCTCCCGGCTGGGGATGGGCATGTTCGCGGTGCTGGCGGTGACCAGCGCGCTCCAGGTGGCGCTGAGCCTGGGCGTGGGGGCCCTCTGGCCCGACGACGACTGGCCGGAATGGGCGCTGTGGCTGTCCACCTTTGCGCCCATGTACCTCATGGGCGTGCCCATCGGCCTTTTCATCATGCGCAAGGTCCCCGCCGTGCCGCCGGAGGTAAAAAAGATCACCGTCCGGCGGGCCGGAGCGGTGGTGCTCATCAGCATATTTCTGATGTACGCGGGCAATATCCTGGGCACGGGCATCCTGGCCCTGCTCCAGTCCCTCTTTGGCACCGCCGCGGAGAACCCCGTAGCATCCTACGTCATGGAGGGGTCCCTCTGGGCCCGGATACTGGTGATGGTCGTCCTGGCGCCCATCATCGAGGAATATCTGTGCCGCAAGACCCTCATCGACAGGATGCGGCCCTATGGGGAGAAACTGGCGGTGGTGGCCTCGGCGCTGATCTTCGGCCTGTTCCACGGCAACCTGTCCCAGTTTTTCTATGCCTTTTTCCTGGGCCTGCTGTTCGGCTGCGTGTATGAAAAAACAGGCCGGCTGCGCTGGACAGCCTGCCTGCATATGTTCATCAACTTTATGGGCGGCGTGGCGGCCCCGGCGGTGCTGAAGTACGCCGGTGCGGACATGCTGGACGGGTCCGGCGTGGATGCGCTGCTGTCCCCGGGGGCGATCGTCCTGGTCACCTACGTGCTGACCATGTTCGCCCTGGCCCTGGGCGGTCTCGTGGCGCTCATCGCCGTGAGCCGCCAGGTGCGCTTTGGACCGGCGGCCCTGGAGCTGCCCCGGGGGACACGGTTTCGGACCGCTGCCTGGAACCCGGGCATGGTGCTGTTTTTCCTGGGGTGCCTGGCCCTGACCGCCCTGTCGCTGATACCCTGACGGCCTAGGCCGCTTTCATCTTTCCCCCTGCGCCCTTTTTCGGCGTGGGGGGAAACGCTTTTATGGTGAATATCAGCGTGAGCACCAGCGCCGCCAGCATGGCGATGGAGCCGTACCGCATGGGGCAGAGGAACCGCATCTTCAGATAGGCGTGATAGCCCAGCAGGGAGCCGAAGTTCACGCACAGCGGTATCAGAGCCGCCACGGGGCAGGTCACCGCCAGCACCAGCGTCAGGATGTCCGCCATGAAGAAGTACCGGTCGTGCATGTGGGGCAGCAGGAAGGGCACGCCGATGCAGAACAGCACCGCCGCGCCGAACAGGGCACGGTTTCCCGCGTCCTTCCGGCGCAGGACCATCCACAGGTAGATGCCGCAGCAGAAGAGGAAGGCCAGCACGATGCCCACCCGGGCCGCGGCGGAGTTGGACATGCTGTTGAAGTCAAAGAGGGCGTACAGGGAGGAGGAGTTGTAGTTCAGCCCGTCCCCGATGGTGGCGGTGTTGCGGAAGTAGAGGGTCAGAAGCTCCCAGAATCCCCGGCCGGCGAACACGGCGGGGAGGATGGTGGCGATGTACACCGCCGGGAAGATGAAGATGTGCTTCCACTTGATCTTCCCGGTGACCAGAAAGACGAAATAGACCGGCAGCAGGAAGATGCCCTGGAGCTTGAAGGACACGCTCAGCGCCGCGCAGGCCACGCTCCAGCCGGGCTTATCGTCCAGCGCCAGGTACACCGCCAGCACGGCAAAGGAGGCGTAGATGCAGTCGCACTGGCCCCACAGGGCGCCGTTCAGCAGCACCGACGGCAGCCACAGCACCAGCACGAAGGCGAAGAGCTTTTTCGCGTCGCTCTTCGTGAGCACGCCCACAAGGCGCATGGACGCCCAGGCCAGCACCACGTCGAAGAAGATGCTCGTAAGCTTCACCAGCAGCAGGTCGTATACCTCGCTGTTGGAGATGAAGGCCAGGAAGTAGAGGTAGGGGACGTTATAGTTGCAGCTCCAGATCTCCTGGCCCAAGCCCCGCCAGGCGCCGTTGTCCCGCAGGGACTGTATCCACACCCGGATCCAGTCCTGGTAGTCCAGGGTCTCGTAGGTGAGGAAGCAGTAGCGCAGCACGAAGGCCAGCGGCACCAGCAGCAGCGCCATGATCTGCTGACTGCGGGAGCGCAGCAGCCCCTCCCGCCAGAGAAGACCCAGAGCCAGCACCAGTTCAAAATACAGAAGTATCGTCGCCCGATAGTCCATTGTCGTACCTCGTTATATGAAAAAAACGGCGAGGACCTCCCGCCGCCGAAAATTCACAAAATTATACTTGACAAGCAACTTTTAGAAATGGTAGAATAACGTGCTATGCCCTCAAAAGGGACATTCCACCCCATCCTCTATCAACTGTCTTTATTTTACCATATACTTGGGAAAAATCAAGGCGGCATATACGAAAATTAACAACCGACCCCGGCGTATCATATTCCGAAGGAGTGATCGATCTCAATGCCGAAGGAAGTCTACTATGGCAAGACGCTTCGTAAGAGCTTTGCCCGCGTTCAGGAGATCCAGGACATGCCCAACCTCCTGGAGATCCAGAAAAACTCCTACAAGTGGTTTTTGAACGAGGGCCTGCGGGACGTTTTCCGGGACGTAGCCGTCATCACGGACTACTCCGGGAACCTGGAGCTGTCGTTCGTGGACTACACCATGGAGGACAATCCCAAGTACTCCGTCCAGGAGTGCAAGAGCCGCGACGCCAACTACGCCGCGCCTCTGAAGGTGTTCGTCCGCCTGCGCAACAAGGAGACCGAGGAGATCAAGGAGCAGGAGATCTTCATGGGGGACTTCCCCCTGATGACCGACAGCGGCACCTTCATCATCAACGGCGCCGAGCGCGTCATCGTCTCCCAGATCGTCCGCTCTCCCGGCGTCTACTTCGACGTGCATGCCGACAAGGCCGGCACCGACCTCTACGGGGCCACCACCATCCCCTATCACGGCGCGTGGCTGGAGTATGAGACCGACGCCAACGATATCTTCTATGTCCGCATCGACAAGAACCGGAAGATCCCCGTGACCTGGCTGCTGCGGGCCCTGGGCGCTTACGACCCGGCCAAGCCCCACACCTGGCTGACCTGCGTGGCCAACACCGAGGACGGCGCCGTCACCGACGAGCAGCTGGTGGAGGTCTTCGGCCACGATCCCCGTATCGAGAGCACCCTGGAGCGGGACACCTGCCACAGCCGGGAGGAGTCCCTCCTGGAGATCTACCGGAAGCTGCGCCCCGGCGATCCTCCCACCGTGGAGACTTCCGAGGCCATGCTGGACGGCCTGTTCTTCGACCGCCGCCGGTATGAGCTGAGCATGGTGGGCCGGTACAAGATCAACAAGAAGCTGGCCGCCTGGAACCGCATCGTGGGCATGACCCTGGCCGCCCCCATCGCCGACCTGCAGACCGGCGAGATCGTGGCGGAGGCGGGGGAGAAGATGACCCGGGAGCGGGCCGAGGCCCTGGCCGCCCGGGGCCTGCTTGAAGCCACCGTCACCAACGAGCACGGTCAGACCCTTCGGGTGTTCGGCAACGGCATGGTGCCCATGGCGCCCTTCGTGTCCTTCGACCCGGCGGAGCTGGGCGTGAAGGAGAACGTGCGCTGGCTGGTGCTGCGCCAGCTTCTGGAGCAGTTCGGCGACGACGAGGCCGCCCTGCGGGACGCCGTCACCGAGAACATCGACGTGCTCATCCCCAAGCACATCGTGGCGGACGACGTGTTCGCCTCCGTCAACTACCTCAACTGCCTGGCCTGCGGCGTGGGCACGGCCGACGACATCGACCACCTGGGCAACCGGCGCGTGCGCAGCGTGGGCGAGCTTTTGCAGAACCAGTTCCGCATCGGCTTTGCCCGCATGGAGCGGGTCATCCGCGAGCGCATGACCCTCCAGGACCAGGACGTGATCACCCCCCAGAGCCTTATCAACATCCGGCCCGTGTCCGCGGCCATCAAGGAGTTCTTCGGCTCCTCGCCCCTGAGCCAGTTCATGGACCAGACCAACCCCCTGGCCGAGCTGACCCACAAGCGCCGTATGTCCGCTCTGGGCCCCGGCGGCCTGAGCCGTGAGCGCGCCAACTTCGACGTGCGCGACGTGCACTACAGCCACTACGGCCGTCTGTGCCCCATCGAGACCCCTGAAGGCCCCAACATCGGCCTGATCTCTTATCTCGCCAGCTTCGCCCGTGTGGACGAGTACGGCTTTTTGGTGACCCCCTACCGGCGGGTGGACAAGGCCACCGGCCTGGTCACCGGGGACGTGGACTACCTCACCGCCGACACCGAAGACCGGTTCTTCGTGGCCCAGGCCTCCGAGGTGGACGAGGAGGGGCATTTCATCCACAACCGCGTCACCTGCCGGCACCGGGACGAGATCATCGCCGTGCCCCCCGAGCAGGTGGACTACGTGGACGTGAGCCCCCGGATGATGGTCTCCATCGCCACGGCCATGATCCCCTTCCTGGAGAACGACGACGCCAACCGCGCCCTGATGGGCGCCAACATGCAGCGCCAGGCCGTGCCTCTGCTGACCACCGAGGCCCCCATCGTGGCCACCGGCATCGAGCACAAGTGCGCCGTGGACTCCGGCGTGTGCGTGCTGGCGGAGGAGGACGGCGTGGTCATGCGGGTGGACGCCGACACCGTCACCGTGAAGTATGACAGCGGCAATGTGAAGGACTACCACCTCATCAAGTTCGCCCGCACCAACCAGTCCACCGCCTTCAACCAGCGGCCCATCGTCAGCGCCGGCGACCGGGTCAAGGC
>CANQIH010000045.1 GCA_947624035.1 uncultured Oscillospiraceae bacterium
GGCGCGGTAAAGCGGGAGTTGGGGTGGGCGCCCTTCACGCCGCTGGCGGGGTCCCAGGGGTTGCCCTTCCAGTCCAGCGCGTCCGTGGGCGGGTTCTTGTCCATGCCCTCCCACCAGACGGTGCCGTCCGGCTTGAGGACCACGTTGGTGAAGATGGTGCCCTTCTTGGTGCTCTCCAGGGCGTTGGGGTTGGACTTCATGCTGGTGCCGGGGGCCACGCCGAAGAAGCCGTTCTCCGGGTTCACGGCCCACAGACGGCCGTCGGGGCCGGGCCGCAGCCAGGCGATGTCGTCGCCCACGGTCCAGCACTTCCAGCCCTTCTTCCGGTAGACCTCAGGCGGGATGAGCATGGCCAGGTTGGTCTTGCCGCAGGCGGAGGGGAAGGCGCCGCAGACGTAGGTGATCTCGCCGTTGGGCTTCTCGATGCCCAGGATGAGCATGTGCTCGGCAAGCCAGCCCTCGGCCCGGCCCAGGTTGGAGGCGATGCGCAGGGCGAAGCACTTCTTGCCCTGGAGGGCGTTGCCGCCGTAGGCGGAGTTGACGGTCATGATGTAGTTTTCCTGGGGGAAGTGGGCGATGTACCGCTTCTCCGGGTCCATATCCGCAGAGGAGTGCAGGCCCTTGATGAAGTCGGCGCTGTCGCCCAGGTGGTCATAGACTTCCTTGCCCATGCGGGTCATGATGGCCATGTTCAGCACCACGTAGATGCTGTCGGTGAGCTCAAAGCCGTACTTGGCGAAGGGGGAACCCATCACGGACATGGAGTAGGGCACCACGTACATCTTCCGGCCGATCATGGAGCCCCGGTAGATGTCACGCAGGATGGCCTTCATCTCGTCGGGGGCCATCCAGTTGTTGGTGGGACCGGCGTCCTCCTGCTTCTCGCAGCAGATGAAGGTGCGGCCCTCCACACGGGCCACGTCGTTGGGGTTGCTGTGGTGGTAGTAGCAGCCGGGCAGCTTTTCCTCATTGAGCTTGATGAGGGTGCCGTCCTGGACGGCCTGTTTGCGCAGGGCCTCCAGTTCCTCCTCGCTGCCGGTGAGCCAGACCACCTCGTCCGGCTTGCAGAGCTCCGCGCACCGGTCGATCCACTCCAGGACATGCTTGTTCGTCGTCAAAGCCATAGTCATATCTCCTTCTGAAAAACAGTTTTTTGTATGTGATCCGCCAAGGCGGCGAATTGCGCTAAACTGAGCTGTTCCCCCCGGACGTGCCCGTCCAGCCCACAGGCGGCCACGGCTGCGGCGGCGTCCTCCCGGCCGCATATGCCGGACAGGGCGTTGACCAACGTCTTGCGCCGCTGGCTGAAGGCCGCCCGGACCACGGCGAAAAAAGCCTTCTCGTCCACGTCCGCCGGGGGCGCGGTCCGCATCTCCATGCGCACCACGGCGCTGGTGACCTTGGGCCGCGGCACGAAGCACTCCGGCCCCACGGTGAAGAGGAGCTCCGGCCGGGCATACCACTGTGTCAGCAGGGTGAAGGCGCCGTAATCGGCCTGGCCCGGCCCGGCGCACATCCGCTGGGCCACCTCTTTCTGCACCATGACGGTGACCGTATCGAAGCTGCGGGCCTCAAAGAGCTTTTTCAGCACCGGGCTCGTGATGCTGTAGGGGAGGTTGGCGCACACCGCGGGCCGCAGGCCCGGCAGCAGCTCCTTTACATCGGCGGCCAGGTCGCGGCGCATCACGTCCTGGAAGATGACCTCCACGTTGTCCAGCCCCGCCAGGGTCCGAGCCAGCACGGGCTCCAGGGCCCGGTCCACCTCGTAGGACACCACCTTCGCCGCCCGGCGGGCCAGCCGCTCGGTGAGGCAGCCCACCCCGGGGCCGATCTCCACCACGCCGGTATCCCCGTCCGCGCCGGACGCCTCGGCTATGCGCTCCGGCACCCAGGCGGCGGTGAGGAAGTTCTGGCCCTTGGCCTTGGAGAAATGAAAGCCCACGTCATTCAGCAGGGCCGTGATCTGCTTGTAGTCACAAAGGTCCATAGCTCACATCGGCAGCAGCCAGCACACGAAGGGGATGGTCACCACGGACAGCACCGTGGACACGAACACCGTCCGGGATGCCACGGACACGTTGCCCCCGTACTGGATGGACAGCATGGTGGTGAAGGTGGCCACAGGCATGGCGGCCTCCACGGTCATGACGCCCAGGACCAGGCTGTCATGGACGATGAGCCGCAGCACGGCCCAGACCACCACCGGGCAGAGGATGAGCCGCACAGGCACGAAGGCGTATGTATGCCAGTCAGCGAATACCTCTTTGAGCTTCATCCCGCCCAGGGACGCGCCGATGATGACCATGCTCATGGGCACGATCATGTCGCCCATGATGCCCACGGCCCGGACGACGGGCGAGGGGAAACGGATATCCAGCGCCACGATCACCATGGCCGACACCGCCGCGATCACCGGCGGATTGACCATGGTCCGCCAGCGGAAGCCAGCTCCGGTCCGGTCCTTCCGCAGCAGCGCGATGCCGTAGGAATAGGCCAGCAGGTTGAAGGGGATCAGCACCAGCGCCGCACAGAGCACGCCCTGGTCCCCGAAGATGGAGCGCACCACCGGCAGGCCCATGAAGCCGCAGTTGCCGAAGATGGTCATGAACGAATATATGCCCCGGTCCGCCTTTTCGACATGGAGCGCCAGCGGCGCCAGAAAGCCCAGGACCACGAAGATGGCGTACACCAGAACGGCCTCGCCCTCCACGGCCAGCAGCTGGCCGATGGACATGCCGGCGCTCACGGTCATAGCGCTGGACAGGATCTGGGCGCTCTGGGGGAAGATCAGCGCAAAACGGGACATGCGCCGGTTGGTCTCGGCGTCCACCACGCCGGTCTTCGACGCGATCACGCCCAGGACCAGCAGGATCAGCAGCACCAGCATCTGTTCAAAGATCGACCGAATATCCATAATGAAATTTTATCATTATAATTAACTAAAAGCAACCGCCAAATAGAACAAAAATGGCCGACGCATCGCGTCCGGCCATTTTTGTTATACCCTCACGAAATGATAGGCCAGCCAGGCGGCCCCCGCCGCCAGAGCGCCCGCCAGGCCGAAGAGCGTCCCCCGTATCCGGGCCCAGACCTTCCGGCCGTCCTTGGCCTTGGCGTTTTTCCGCAGGTAGTCGCTGGCCGACCGGCGGGCCTCCGCCATGATCTTCTCCGGGCTGCCGCCCCGGTGGAACAGGTCTTCCCGTATGATGAAGATGGCCTCCTCGAATATCTTCGGGTCGGGGGACCGGACCACGACCACCCGCCGGTTCGTACCTTTGATCATCGACTGCGCCTCCCTGACTTCCCAATGCTTCCAGTCTAACCGCCTGTCTCCTTTTCTATGCAGGTGCGCCGGTTTTTTCCTGCCCAGGCGGAACCGCAGCCCGATCATTGCCGCTCCTCCACCCGGATGGCCAGGGCGGTCATGTCGTCGGCGCTGCCGAAGCGGGCGGCCGCCGCCTGCAGGGCGTCCCGGGCCAATGTCTTGGTGTCCATGCCGTCGGCCCCCGCCAGGATGTCCCGGAGCCACTGGTCGTTCCGCTCGGCCAGCACGCCGTCGGAGGCGATGAGGGCGATGTTGCCGGGCCGCAGGCGCATCCGCATCACGTCGGGGGCGGAGCCCTCCCCCGCCAGCATCCCGGCGGCCAGGCTGGTGCACTTCACCCGGCGGATGGCCCGGCCGGTCTTGACGTAGGACGGGGCCGCGCCGTATTTATAAAACCCGGCCTGGCCGGTGAACAGGTCGATGCAGCACAGGTCCACCGTGGCGTACCCCCAGTCCTCCCCGTTTTTCAGCATGGACGCGGAGTTCAGAAGGCGCATGGCGCAGCCCGGCTCCACCCCGGCCATGAGAAGCTCCTGCAGTATCTCCACGGCGGCCCGGCTCTCCCCGGCGGCCTGCTCCCCGGTGCCCATGCCGTCGGACAGGATGATGCAGAGAAGCCCCCCGGCGGTCTTGAAGTAGGTCTCCAGGTCGCCGGATACGCTCTCCCCCTCCTTTTTCATGGACGCCACGCCCACAGACACCGCCAGCGGCTCCGCCTGGTGCAGGGCCAGCCGCCCCGGGGCCTGTCCCTCCGCCAGGGCCAGGCGCACGCCCACCACCTGGCTGAGCCGCTCCAGGCAGTCCGGCTCCTCCAGCAGCGTCTGGACCCCCTCGCCCTCCAGCACGCCATGGAGGCGGCCCCGGCCGTCCCGGAAAACGGAGCATACCCCCTCCAGCTCCCGGGACTTCATGTACCGCATGAGCCGCCGCTCCGCCTCCCCGTCCGGCCCGGCGTCGCCGCTCATCTCCTTCGCCGCGTCCCGGATGACCTCCGCCATGTCCATGAACTGGCCGTAGGCCGCCGCCCGGCCCTCCTTCAGCCGGGCCCGGTACTGCCGCCGGTACATGAGCCCCCGCATCTCCCCGTTGATGGCCGCGGCGAAGCCCACCGGGTCCAGGCAGTTTTCCCGGAAGTGCTCCGGCAGGTCCGCCGCCGACACGGACCCCTTTCGGGCCACCACCCCCTCCAGGTTGGCGAAGCCCTGGACGGTCTGGGCGTAGTCCTTCTTCCAGCACTGGTTTTTGCGCTCACAGCTCCGGCACACCGCGTCCGCCGCCCGGTCGTACACCGCCCCGGTCTCGTGCCGCCTGTCCCGGTCCGGCTCCGGCCGGGAGGCGCAGTCGTACAGCCGCCGGAACCCCTCGCTCAGGTGCTCCAGCCGCTGGGCCTGGTACAGCCGGAAGGCGGTCTCCCCCCGGCCACGGCCTACCCGCAGGAAGGCCGACACCGGCGTGAGCACGCTCTGGGGCAGCAGCATGAAGATCACCGAGGCGATAAAGCACTCGTAGAGGGCCCCCACGTGCTGGGCCCCGGTCCAGCCCATGAGCACCGCCACGGCGTTGGCCGCGCAGAAGCTCATGGAGAAGGCCAGCCGCCCGTAGCGATAGAGGCCCCCCGCCGCCAGCCCCGCCAGGGGATAGGCCGCCCCGTAGAACAGCGCGGCCCCCGCCGCCAGGTCCATGGCCGTGCCCATGGCCGCCCCCACCGCGCAGCCGGACAGGGGCCCGCCGCAGAAGCCCGCCGCCATGACGCAGATCACCGCCGCCGCCCGGCCAATAGAGGCCGTGCCGAACAGCTCCACCGGCCCCAGACCCATGAGGGCGCAGGCCGTGAGCACCGCCGCGGCGATGGTCCGGCGCAGCTCCGCCGCCTCAGTGACGGCCCGCTCCGGGTCCAGCACCAGGCCGAAAAACCAGGCACAGCCGCCGCTGAGCACCACCTCCAAAAACACCCGCATGAGCCCCGGCACGCTCCCGGCCTCATCCCGGGCGTACAGCAGCCCCGTGGCCCCGGTGAGCACCGCCGCCAGCAAGGGCATGAACCACCGCTGCCGCCGGACGGCCAGCCCCTGGGTGACGAAGCCCGCCGTGAAGATGAGAAGGCTGGTGGCCACGTACCGCACCCCGGCCAGCAGCCCCGCGCCGATGAGATAGCCGGTGATGACGCCCATGAGGCATAGAAAGCCACCCAGGCCGAAGCCGGAGGCGGCCACCGCCGCGAGACCGAAGGGCCCGGGCCCGCCGAACAGCCGGGCCGCCCCCATAGGCAGGCCCAGCAGCAGGTATGCGCCCTGGATGAGCCAGGGCCGCCCCCGCACCGCCTCCGACCATGCGGCGCCCCGCCGCATCAGCTCTCTCGCCCGTACCGCCATGGGATCATGCCTCCGTATCATGGGATGTTAACATAATTATACAGACTGCCCGTATCACATCCCGTCGGAACCTGGAACTGAGCGAAATATTCGCATCTTTAGGTCGACATAATATTATTGTTTTGTCGAAATAACACGCAAGCCTCCCCCTACCGCCCCCTTCGGGGGCACCTCCCCTCAAGGGGAGGCAAGGGGCCTAGTGGTGGCTTGAAGCCTCTGCCATACCCCCTCGGCTCCCCCTCGGGGGAGCTGGCGCGGCGCTTGCGCCGCGACTGAAGGGGGGACCTGGGAGAGAGCAGTTTACTGACCTTTCACCCTTCCGCCCCCTTCGGGGGCACCTCCCCCAGGGGGAGACAAGGGGCCTGGTGGTGGCTTGAAGCCCCTGCCATACCCCCTCGGCTCCCCCTCGGGGGAGCTGGTGCGGCGCTTGCTCCGCGACTGAAGGGGGAAACGTTAGTTAAGTACATGGACCTACGTTTCACCCTTCCGGTCCTCCGGGCCACCTCCCCTCAAAGGGAGGCAAGGGGGTCGGCAATGGCTTGAAACTTCTGCCAGGCCATTGGCCCCCTCTGACGAGGGGGCTGTCGAGCGGCAGCGAGACTGAGGGAGAGACAGATACTATCCAGGCTTGGTGTATCTCTCCCTCCGTCTCCGGCTTTCGCCGGAGCCACCTCCCTCATCAGAGGGAGGCGTTGGTTTGGTGGAAAATATAAACACCGCCCCGGCTCGATGAGCCGGGGCGGCAGTCGTTCGCATATCTCAGATCAGCGGCTGGTCCTCCTCGAAGTCCATGTCCACGTCAGACAGGGCCTTGATCTCCTTCCGGTTCATGATGTCATAGATGCAGGGCACCACGAACAGGGTCATGATGGTGGCATACAGCAGGCCGCCGATGCACACCACCGCCACCGGCTGCATGATGGCCGTGCCCACGTCCCGGCCGGTGGCCATGACGATGAGGCCCAGGATGGTGGTGAGGCTGGTCATGAAGATGGGCCGCATACGGGTGGCCCCCGCCTCCACCAGGGCCTCCCGGCGCTCCATGCCCGCGGCCCGGAGTTGGTTGACATAATCCACCAGCACGATGCCGTTGTTGACGATGATGCCCATGAGCATCACGAAGCCGATGATGGACACGATGCTCACGTCCATGTGGAATATCAGCAGGGCGAAGAACCCGCCGGTGAAGGCCAGGGGGATGGTGAACATGACGATGAAGGGGCTCTTGAGGCTCTGGAACTGGGCCACCATGACGAAGTACACCAGGGCCATGCCCATGAGCAGCATGAGCATCATGTCCTGGACGGCGTCCATGATGGTCTCGTTCTCCCCGGCGAACTCGAAGGTGGCGTCGCCGGGCATGGCGATATCCGCCAGGGCCTCTTCCGCGGCGGAGGACACCCGGGTCACGTTGTAGCCGTCCGCGATGGAGGCGTTCACGGCCAGGTACCGCCGCTGCTCGCTGCGGGCGATGGAGGCCAGGCTCACGGTGGACTGCAGGTCCGCCACGTCGTCCAGCTTGAAGGTCTGGGTCTCGCCCTCATCGTCGGTGTACTCGAACTCGTAGTCCATGAGCTCCTGGGACGTCATGCCGGCGTTGACCTCCACCAGCACGTCGGCGTTGATGCCGTCCATGTCCATATCCATGGCGGTGGCGGAGCTGGTGAGGGCCGTGGCCAGCTCCATGTAGAGCTGGGCCACGGTGTAGCCCTTCTCCATGGCGGCGTTGCGGTTGACCCAGATGTGGTAGGCGTTCTGGGCGTCCTCCAGGCCGTCGTCCACCTGGTCCACGCCCTCCACCTCCGCCAGGGCGGCGGCCACGGTCCTGGCGCCGTCCTGTAGGTCCTCCATGGAGCTGCCGTAGATGTTCACGGTGATGCCGCTGCCGGTGAGTATGCTCATGTCCATCATGGCCGAGTCATACCGCACCTCGCAGGCCATATCCTCGCACATGTGGGCGATCTTCTCGCCGGCCTCGGCGCCGGAGTCCCCCTCCGGCAGGCCCACATAGGCCGTCACGTCGTAGTCCCCGCCGCCTCCGCTGGAGATGCTGGCCAGGCTGGTGCCGCCCATCATGGCGCCCACGTACTCGGCGTTGGGCAGGGTCTGGATGCGGGCCAGGGCCTCGTCCGCCAGGTCCACGGCCTCCTCCCGGCTCACGCCCTCGGGCATGGCGATGGTCACGCTGACGGTGTTCATATCCATCTCCGGCATGAAGCTGAAGCCCTGCCGCAGACAGGTCCAGGCGCTGACGGCCAGCAGCGCCACCGCCAGGGTGATGGCGATGAACTTGTGGCGCAGGTTCCAGGCGGCGATGGCCCGGTAGCCCCGGTAGAATATGCCCTCGCCGTAGGCCTTCTTGGCCTTGCGGCGCTCCCTCCTGCCGTGCTTCCGGTCCCGGAGCATGCCCCGGGCCATGGCCGGCACCAAGGTCAGGGCCACGATGAGGCTGGCCAGCAGCGCGTAGGACATGGTGAGGGCCAGATCCGTGAAGAGCTGCCGCGTCAGGCCCTGGACGAACACGATGGGTAAAAATACGCACACCGTGGTCAGGGTGGAGGACGTGATGGCCCCGGCCACCTGCTTCGCGCCGGTGACGGCGGCCTGGATGGCCGTGGCCCCCTTGGACCGCAGGCGGTAGATGTTCTCGATGACCACGATGGAGTTGTCCACCAGCATGCCCACCGCCACCGCGAGGCCCGACAGGGAGATCATGTTCAGGGTCACGCCGCTGAAATACATGAGCACGAAGGCGAAGATCACGCTCACGGGGATGGCCACCAATGTGATGATGGTGGGCCGCAGGTCACGCAAAAACAGGAACAGCACGATGATGGCGAAGATGGCGCCGGTGAGCAGGCTCTCCATGATGGAGTCCACGATGAGGTAGATATAGTCCCCCTGGTCCATCATGAACTGGAAGTCCAGGCCGGGGTACTGGTCCTCCAGCTGCTGGAACCGGGCCCGGAGGTTGTCGCTGACCTCCGCCGTGGCGGCGTTGGACTGCTTGTCGAAGGTGAGCATGATGCTGTTCTCGCCGTTGAGCCGGGCGTAGGTATCGGCGGCGTTGTCCGTGACGAACACGTCTGCCACGTCCGCGAGGTACACCGGGCCGATGGCGTCCTCGCCGGTGTCGAACAGCAGCAGGGCCTCCAACTCGTCGGTCTTGGTCATCTCGTCGCCCACGGAGACCATGTACCGCACACCGTTCTCCTCCACATACCCCGCGGGCATGGAGAAGTTCTGGGCCGCCAGGATCTGGGAGACGGTGGATATGGATATGGAGCTTCCGATCTCCGCCGAGGCCAGGGCGTCCTCCCGGGACCCGTCCAGGGATTCCAGACCCGACTCCACCTGCTCCATGGCCTGGTCCACCGTGGCGGTGTTCACCGTGAGCTGGGTGGAGGCGTCCGCCAGCTGCAGCAGCCCCGCGAACTGGGAGGAGCTGAGCATGCCCATGGCCTGGCTGAGCTGGATGGCGCCGCTGTCCAGCTGCTCCAGCGCGGTCTGGAGCTGTTCTATGCCGGCGTCCACCTCGGCGATGCCGGCCTGGGTCTCGGCGATCTTGCCGGGCAGGTCCGCCCGGGTCAGGCCCTGCATGCTCAGCTGGGCATCCAGGTTCCCGATGGCGTCCTGGGCCGTTTTCAGCTGTTCAGCCAGCGCCTCCCGCTGGGCCGCGGCGGCCTCCGCCTGGGGCTCCAGCACGGCGATCTGGGCGTCCAGCGACGCCAACGCCGCCTGGGCCGCGGCCAGCTGGGCCTGGAGCTGGGCCAGCAGGGCGGAGGGGTCGCCGCTGGGCTCCCCGCTGGGTTCCCCGCTGACGGTGCCGCCGGGCTCGCCGCTGGCGCCGGTCAGAGCCTCGATCTGGGCCGTCAGCGCGTCGACCTGCCCCTGGAGGGCGTCCCGCTGGGTCCTGGCCTCCTCCAGGCCGTTCAGAAGCTCGTCGATCTGCTCTATCCCGCCGCTGAGCTGGGATACGGCCCCCTCCAGCTGGGTATAGGCGTCCTGGGCCTGCTGCAGCGAGGTCAGGGCGCTGGTGAGGGTGGTCTTGGTCTCCTGGAGGGACACCAGCTGCTGCTGGAGCTGGGCCCGGCCCTCCAGCAGCTCCAGCTGCTTCTGGGACAGGGTGGACTGTGCCGCGCCGGACTGGCTCACCAGGGCGTCCTTTCCGCTCTCCAGCTGCTCCTTGGCGTCCTCCAGCTCCCTCTGTGCGTCCTCCAGTTCCTTTTTGGCGTCCTCCAGCTCCTTCTGGGCGTCGTCCATCTGGGCGTTCACGGCGTCCTCCAGCCGCTGGTTCACCGCGTCGATCTTGTCCTGGCTGATGACCACGTGGACCTGGCGGTAGATAGAGCCGATGGTGCTGACGCTGGCCACGCCGGTGACGCCCTCCAGCTTGGGCACGATCTCGCTGTCCAGGAAGTCGGAGAGCTCCGTGATGTCCATGCCCTCCATGGACGCCGCCGCGATGGCCACGGGGATGACGGAGGGGTTGATCTTCAGCACGTAGGGCGTGGCCACGGTATCGTCCCAGCCGTCGGACAGGACGCTGATGTTCTGCTGGATGTCCACGCCGATGGTGTCCATGTTCACGTCTTCCTCGAACTCCAGCACCACCATGGAGAAGCTGTCGCCGGAGGTGGAGCTCACGGACTTGATGTGCTCCAGGGTGGCCATGGACTGCTCCAGGGGCCGGGTGATCTCCTCCTCCACGATCTCCGGGCTCTGGCCGGGGTAGGTGGTCATGATCATCACGTAGGGGAAGTCCATATTGGGAAAGAGGTCCGGCGTCATGCGCGTGAACGCCACCACGCCCAATATGATGACAGCCAGGACCGCCACGAAGATGGTCAAGGGTTTACGGACGCTGAATTTCGGCATAGACTCTCCCCCACAAAAAGCAGTTACATAATACTCATACTTTAAGATGTTATCATATCACACTGCCCGCGGACGGACAACCGGGCGCGTAAATTTTACAATCTGTTCAAATGTTCCCCCGGCCCGCCGGGGCAAGAATAGACTTTACAAGCCCCCCGGGGTATGATAAACTGAAACCGTATAGAATATCGCATGTACCGTGTGGAACATACGTCCGACTCACTCTAAAAAAGGAAGGAAGGTCTCCATGGCTAAGAAAAACAACGGGGCCCAGGATCAGTCCAGCGCCCGCAGGAGCGGCGTGCTGACCAACCCCATCCGCAACATGATCATCACCGCCCTCGTGAGCGCCGCCCTGGGCGTGGCGTTCATCGTCAAGCCCGTCCTGGTCTACTCCTACTGCGGCTACATCATCGGCGGCCTGGTGGGCCTCATCGGCCTCGTCTATATCATCATCTACTTCGCCCGCCGCCCCGTGAGCGGCGTGTACCGCTCCGAGTTCGCCATCGGCCTCATGGCCCTGCTGGCCGGCGCCTACCTGGCCTTCAGCAGCCAGATCCCCAAGACCGTGGGCGTCATGACCATGACCTTCACCCTGGCCGCCCTGGTGCGCATCATCGGCATCGCCATCGCGGCGGACGGCATCCTGAAGCTCCAGTACGCCATCGACCTGGGCCGGATGAAGTATCGCGGCTGGTGGTTCCCCTTCATCCTGAGCATCCTGGGCATCGCCCTGGGCGTGCTGGTGACCCTGGGCCTGATCTACAGCATGGACGGCCTGCTGGGCCTGAGCGGCATGATGTATCTGGGCATCGCCTTCTGCCTCAACGGCCTGCTGGACCTGCTCACCATGATCGTGGTGGCCGTGCGCAACCGCAAGGCCTCCAAGGCGGAGAAGGCGGAACGGGCCGCCGCTGAAGCCGCTGCGGCCGCCGTCCCCATGGCAGCCCCGGCGCCTGTCCCGGCTCCCGCCCCTGCCCCTGCCGCCCCCGCTCCTGCGGCCGAGCCCGCGCCCACAGTGGACCCCGCCGCGCCCTCCTCTCCCGACGCCAACTGATCTGCAATAGCTCAAGGACGCACCGCTGGACGGCGGTGCGTCTGATTTTGTCAAAAAATACGCAGATGTTTGGATAATGAAGGGGGAGCTTGAGGGGGGCGGAGCCCCGCCTCAAATGGGATCAAAAGCCGGCAAATGCATTTGCGCCGCGCAGCGGCAGTATTTCATGACGGCTTCGGCGGCAGGAAATACTCGGCTTTCAGGCGGTCAAAGAAATTTCTTTGACCGCCTGAGACGCACCGCTGGACGGCGGTGCGTCTTTTTTGACTTGTAAATTCCGGGCGGATGGCATATAATGAATTGATTTCAATAAAAATTTAAACATAATTACATGAGGGGTCACACCTTATGACTACATTTGACGAGTATCTTCACCCCGGCAAAAAGGGCTATCTCATCGGCATCGGCGGCGTGTCCATGGCGCCGCTGGCCGAGGTGCTTCTGGGCGAGGGGCTCCAGATATCCGGCAGCGACATGCAGCGCAGCGACAAGGTGGTCCACCTGGAGCAGTGCGGCATCCACGTGAACATCGGCCACCACGCCGAGAATATCACCGCCGGCCTGGACTTCATCGTGCGCACCGCCGCCGCCCGGGACAACAACCCGGAGATCCAGGCCGCCCGGGCCATGGGCATCCCGGTCTTTGAGCGGACCCAGGCCTGGGGCGCGCTGATGAAGCGGTATAAAAACGCCCTGTGCATCGCCGGGACCCACGGCAAGACCACCACCACCTCCATGTGCACTCACATCCTCATGGCGGCGGAGAAGGACCCCACCGTGATGATCGGCGGCACGCTGCCCATGCTCAACGCCGGCCACCGCATCGGCGAGGGGGACACCATCGTGATGGAGAGCTGCGAGTACTACGACAGCTTCCTGTCCTTCTACCCCACCATCGCCGTGATCCTGGACATCGACGCGGACCA
>CANQIH010000046.1 GCA_947624035.1 uncultured Oscillospiraceae bacterium
CTCCTCGCCAGCTCCCCCGAGGGGGAGCCGAGGGGTGCGGAGGTTGTCCTAAAACGGGGCCCCCAAAGGGCAGGCGTGCCCTTTGGGGAGAAGGAGGAGCAAGGGAGCGGGCGGATGACGCTTTTGAAAAAAGCGTGGTCGCAAAGCGGACTTTGCACCTAAACGGGGCCCCCACGCGGCACGCCTGTCGCGTGGGGAGAAGGAGAAATACTCCTGACCGACGAATGAGGACCCGCTTGCGGGTCCTCATCGTCTTCAGGAGTATTTCGACGCTGGAGCTAGTGGCCAGACTCGAACTGGCGACCTGCTGATTACGAATCAGCTGCTCTACCGACTGAGCTACACTAGCGCGCTCCGCTATTTTATCACGGGCCCCAGGTGAAGTCAACAGAAAAATCCGCTGCGCCGCGGGATAAGAATTATTACAAATGGTATTATGAATGGAATAATCGGAATATGCACATGAGAAATTGCAGAATTTACCAATTCCTGGTCGGCATATCCGCCAAGAAGCGGGACGGCTGCCCGGCAGTTTTCTGGGACCATTGGATGACCCGGCCGAACCGCGGGCGGTTGACGTAACTGATATACGGTTTTCTAATTCAAATAGTTATCGACATTTTCAACAGAGATTTCAACATATGAAATTGCGCATCATACAGGCAAAAACCAAGAATTTCCCAAAAATTGTAAAATGCTCTATTGTGTCCAGCAACAAATTGTATCAAAAAATCAGTTGACGTAATCGACAAATATACAGCGGCCGCCGGGAGGATGCGCGTATCCTGCGAAATATGCACAGCTTCCTGCATCCGCTCACGGGGCGGGCAGGTAGCCGCTGTCGGACATGGACACGAAATCGTCGTCCGCCACGATCAGGTGGTCCACCAGCGTGATGCCCACCTCGGCCAGCACGTGGTGCAGCCGGGCGGTGGCCTGCTTGTCCTCGTCGGAGGGCAGGGCCACGCCGCCCACGTGGTTGTGGGCCAGCAGCACGGAGGAGGCGTTCTGGCTCAGGGCGATCTGCACCACCCGGCGGATGTTCAGGCTCAGGGCGGTGGAGGTGCCGCGGCATAAGAGGCGGCAGTCCAGCACCTTCATCTTGGCGTCCATGCAGATGAGGTATGCCGTCTCCTCCCGGCTGCCCAGGAAGAGGGGCAGCACATAGGCCCCGGCCTTCTCGCTGTTCTCCAGCACGTCTCCCATCCGGGTCTTGCACATGAGGTACCGCCGGGCGGTCTCGGGTACCAGCCGGATGAGGGCCGCGGCGTTGGGACCGATGCCCGGCACGGTCATCAGCGCCTCCGGCGTGGCGTCGAACACCCCGGCCAGGGTGCCGAAGGCGTCCAGCAGCCGGTGGGCCAGCAGGTTGGTGTCCTGGCGCGGCAGGGCGTAGAACAGCAGAAGCTCCAGGATGTTGTGGTCGTCGAAATTGTCCAGGCCGTAGCGGAGAAAGCGCGTGCGCATCCGCTCCCGGTGGCCGCCGTGTGTATCCATGTGCGTCTCCCCGTGGCGCCGGGCTGCGGAAGGGCGTTGCCTCGGCGCGGAATATGTGTTATAATAACCGCAGAGCGGCTATTATACATCAATTTAAGGCGTTTTGCTCTCGCCTGTCGGCGGAACCGCAAAACATGCCGTTTATAACACACCCCCTGCCGGGGGTTGTGTTATAATACTAAACCCGTGGAAACAGTTTTTTTCAGAAAGGAGGATGGTCCGTGAAGCTGAAGCTTTCCGATGTCCGCGCATTCCTCAAGCGGGCGGATATGCTGCTGTTCGTGCTGTGCCTGGCCGCCTCCATCATGGGCCTGGTGGAGATATACAGCGCCACCGCTACCATGAGCTCGTCCCTTGTGTACGTGCAGCTGTCGGCCATGCTCATCGGCATCGCGCTTTTCTTCCTCTTCACCGTCATCGACGCGGACATCATCGCCGACCAGTGGCCCCTGCTGCTGGTGACGGAGCTCTTGCTGCTGCTGCTCCTGATCCCCTTCGGCATGAGCGGCAACACCATCAACAAGGGCTGGATCCGCTTCGGCCCCGTGGGCATACAGCCGTCAGAGATCGTGAAGATCATCTATATCGTGCTGTCCGCCAAGCACATCGCCTATCTGAAGGAGTACCGCAACCTGTCCTCGCCCCTGTCCGTGCTTCAGCTGGTGGCCCACTTCGGGATACTGTTCGTGCTGATCCTGCTGGTGTCCAGCGACCTGGGCAGCGCGCTGGTGTTCTTTTTCATCTTCGCCGTGATGGTGTTCATCGCGGGGGTGAAGCTCTACTGGTTCCTCTTCGGCGGCGCGGCCATGGCGGTGGTGATCCCTCTGGCCTGGAACCACGTGCTGTCCAACGACCAGAAGGCCCGTATCCTGGCCCCCTACGTCCCCGACCTGGTGGACGAGACCGGCTACGGCATCACCTGGGAGCCCAACCTGGCCAAGATGGCCCTGTCCTCCGGCCGGCTCACCGGCACGGGGCTGCTCAACGGCCCCCAGACCCAGTCCTCCGGCATCGAGAGCAAGCACGCCGACTACATCTTCGCCTGCATCGGCGAGGAGATGGGCATGGTGGGCTGCCTCATCTGCATCGCCCTGCTGACGGCCATCATGATCCGCTGCGTCTACGTGGGGCTCCACTGCCACAGCACCTTCGGTATGCTGGTGTGCATGGGCATGGCGGCCATGATCTGCTTCCAGATGCTCAACAGCGTGGGCATGTGCACGGGCCTGACCCCGGTCATCGGCCTGACGCTCCCCTTTTTCAGCTATGGGGGCTCGTCCATGTTCTCCACCTTCGCGGCCATGGGCATCGTCTCGGGCATCCACTTCCGGCCAAAACCGTCCCAATTCCGAACGTACTCCTCGGAGTTCTGAGGCCAATGAGAAAAAGCAGCAGCACGGGCTGCTGCTTTTTCGTTGTCCAGATCTTACACCGTGGGCGGCTGGGGGGCCACGGGCGGGGCGTTTCTGGCGGTGTAGTCCGCCAGGACGTACTCATAATAGCCGGCATAGGTGACGTTCATATAGGGCATCACCCACAGCGCCACGAAGGGCACGGCGCACAGCAGTGTCCAGCCCAGAAAGCTCAGGTCCAGCTTGAAGGACTCCCACTTGTGGCCGCGCATGATCTGGCGGCTGAGGCCGACGCACTGCCAGCAGGAGAGGCTGGGGTTGTCCAGCATGAGGAAGGTGGCCTGCCGGTAGGCGTAGGAGGCCATGAGCATGGGGATCAGCAGGGGCAGGCCGATGAACAGGACCATAACGGCGGACTCCAGGCTGCCGGTGAGGGCGACGGCCCGGAGGGCGATCGCCTGCACGGGGATGAAGTAGACCATGGACCACAGTCCCACCAGCAGGGCGGGCAGCACGGTGATCAGGATGGCCCGGAAGAAGATGCCGAAGCCGTCGAACAGGTTGCCGAAGTCGCCCTTCTGCCGCCGCCAGACCCGGAGCATGTAGATGGTGAGGCCCACGCTGAGGACCCAGCCCATCACGTCCAGGGCGACGCTCAGAAACCACCCGATGAAACCAGTACTGGCGCCGGAGCCGTACAATACCGACTGCAGGGCGGAGGGGTCGGTCATCAGGCGCCGGTACATATCCCAGCTGCCGCTGACCACCATGGACAGGATGGACAGCAGCGCGGAGATGAGCATCATCACGAGGCAGACCCAGATGGGGCTGGGCCTGGCGGCCCGCATGGCCGCCTTTGCCTGCGCTTTCAGCGCGGCACGGTCAAAATTCACGTTGAACGCTCCTTTACTTGGTTTTGGCTTGGAGCCCGCGGAGAGCGCGGACCAGATAGGCCGCCCCCAGGCCGGTGAAGGCCCCGGTGACGACGGCGGAAGCCAGCAGCGCCGGCCCGTACCAGAAGATGGCGGCGCTCTTCGTCACGGCGGCGGCGGCCAGAAGCTGGCCGGCGTTGTGGCCGATGGCGCCGAACACGCTCACCACCCAGAGAAGCTTTTCCTCGAACCGGCCCGCCAGCAGGGCCATCACGGCCCAGCTCAGAAGGCCCCCCGCCAGGGAGAACAATATGACCGAAACGCTCCCGGCGAAGAGGCTGGAGAGGATCACCCGGACCACCAGCACCGCCAGGGCCTCCCGGCGGCCCAGCAGGACCATGGCCGTGAGGGTGATGACGCTGGCCAGGCCCAGCTTCACCCCGGGCACCGGCACCGGTGGGGGGATCTGGGCCTCGATGACCCATATCACCAGGCTCAGGGCGGTGAGCAGGGACATAAATACCAATTTTTGCGTCTTATTCATCAGCGATCGTTATGACCAGCCGGTGGGGCAGGCATACGATGGGTATGGCGCTGTCCTCGATGGTCCCCTGCTCCACGCAGAGCTTATCCGGGCAGTCCGCCGATATCACCGCCACGGCCCCGTGGCTGAACCGGACGGTGTTCTGGCCCCAGGGCGTCTCCACCGTCTTTTCGTATGGCACCGCCACGGCGGCCAGGTCCACGGTGTCCACCACCTCACCGTCCACGGTCAGAACGGCCACGGTCCCGCTGCCGCCCCGGAGCAGGTACATCCCCGTCCCCGCCGCGGCCAGCAGGGCGAACACCGCCAGCCAGAAAACAGTTTTGTGCTTCATAGGTCACAAGAGTGCGTATCAAAATGCTATGCTCAAATGTCCATCATCCATGATAATATCAGGATGATTATACTCTTATGTCTTCTTTAATGTCAACCGCGGCGGCGTGTGTTTGCTGTGCCTTTAGGCGGATGCGGAGCACCGGTAAGGCAAAGCGGCGGAGTCTCTGACCCCGCCGCTTATACTTGGTCGTATCGCAACTATTATCTATGGGGCCCCAGGTGCTGCGTTTCAGGCATATTTGAGCCGCCCCCGTGGTACTGGAATATCCCTGCCCAGCTCCTGGGCGGTCTCGATCCATTCCCGGATAACGATTTTTGCGTTGCTCAATGCCTCCTCTTCTGTGGCGCCATCGGCCATACACCCGGCCAGCTCCGGTACTTCTGCGATAAATGCGCCGTCGTCTTCCGACCAATACAGGATGATCTCATATTTCATGCGGTCCGCCTCCCATCTTGTATTTTAGAACGATCTCCCGAACTTGCCGTACCTGGTACGGCTTTGCCTTGCTGCCTGCCGGCTGGATGTTTATGATCTCGTCAACGTCTGGGTGGGTGTAAATAAAGTGATTTCCGCGGACCCGCAAGGTGAATCCCAGACCGTCCAGTATCCTTTGAAGATCTGCAAAATGAAAATTCTTGTCCTGCGTCCCGCAGAGCAGAGCATACAATAATCTCTCGTACTGGCTCATTTATTATACCCCATTATATGCCATCACCCAAGATCATTATTGCCCGGACCGCTGGAAAACGCTGCCGTCTCTGCTGGCCGGCTTGTATGTTCACTAATATATATGTTATTCGCTTTGCTTGGCACTGTCATTATATCATGCTCATGACGATCATCGCAAGGAGGATTAGGAGAGCGGACCGGCTGAGAGATGGAGCTTGCATCCGGCGCAAACGGCCCTGCGGCCCGTTGAAAATGAAGATTTTTTTAATAACCATCGTCAATAGTTTACATTTTAGTTACAAGAATGTATAATGTCAATATGCCTCAGAAAGGAGACGCGGTTTTTGGAACTGGTTCAAGTGCTGTTCGGCAAGGCCGGTCCGCTGCTGGCGGGCCTGTCTCGCTTCATATTGCCGCTGGTGGCTGTGGTCATCGTCGTGCGGTGTGTGCGGAGCATGCTCCGGGAGCGGTACGACCCGGAGACCTGGGCCTATCTCTACCTGCCCGGCGAGGTCATGGTGCCCCTGCGCCACTGGGAGTGCATCATCGGCCGGGCCAAGTCCGTGGACGGCCAGATCGACGACCCATCCCTGGAGAAGATGCACTGCTGCGTCATCCGCAACGCGGACGGGGAGTGGACCGTCTACAACCTGGGCCGCGGCGTCACCATGGTCAACGGCCAGGAGGTGTTCCCCGGCGGCGAGCCCATCGCGGACGCGGACGTGCTGACCATGGGCGACGTGTCCGCCCGGTTCGTGGACCTGACGGAGGAGGAGCGCTCGTCGCTGCTCCAGTACCGGCATGCCCCGGGCCGCCATGTGCGCCCCTCGGCCACGCTGCTGCTTCTCACCGTGTTTCAGATACTGCTGCTCTTGCAGCAGATGGTGTATAACCCCGACGCCGGGGTGGGCGTGGCCATGGCCTTCGGCATCCTGTGCGCGGCCCAGTGGGTGTACTTCACCGTGCTGCGGGCCTCAGGCCAGACGGGCTTTGAGCCGGAGCTGCTGGCCTTTTTCCTGTCGTCGGTGGGCCTGTCCGTGGCGGCATCCAAGCTGCCCGGCGACATGCTCAAGCAGGTGATCCTGCTCATCGTGGCGGTGCTGCTCTTCATCGGCATGTGCCTATGGATACGGGACCTGAGCCGGGTGAAGTCCGTGCGCATCTATGCCTTCGGCGCGGCCATCCTCATCCTGGCGGCCACCCGGGTGCTGGCCCCCCAGACCTACGGCGCCTACAACTGGATATACCTGGGCGGCTTCACCATACAGCCGGCGGAGTTCGTGAAGATCCTGTACGTCTACGCCGGGGCAGCCACCCTGGACCGGCTGTTCGTGGACCGGAACCTGATCTTTTACATCGGCTTTTCCGCCGCCTGCGTGGGCCTGCTGGCCCTGATGGGCGACTTCGGCACGGCTCTGGTGTTTTTCGTCACCTTCCTCATCATCTCCTTCATGCGCTCCGGCAGCTTCGCCACCATCTTCCTGGCGGTGGGCAGCGCGGTGCTGGGGATATTCGTGGTGCTGTCCCTGCGTCCCTACGTGCTGGACCGGTTCGCCGCCTGGGGCCACGTGTGGGAGGACATCTACGACAAGGGCTACCAGCAGGTCCGGGCCATGAGCGCCGCCGCCAGCGGCGGGTTCTTCGGCCAGGGCGCCGGCAACGGCTGGCTGGTGGACATCCGGGCCGCCGAGACGGACATGGTCTTCGGCGTGGTGTGCGAGGAGCTGGGGCTCATCACCGGCATATGCTGTGTGGCGTCCATCCTGGCCCTGGCGGCCTTCGCGGTGAAAAACGCCTCCGCCGGCCGGTCCTCTTACTTCGTCATCGCCGGGGCGGCCACCATGAGCATGATGCTGACCCAGCTTATCCTGAACGTGTTCGGCTCCATGGACATCCTGCCCTTCACGGGCGTCACGTTCCCCTTTGTGTCCATGGGCGGCAGCAGCCTTCTGGCCTGCTGGATGCTGCTGGCCTTCGTGAAGGGCTGCGACACCCGGGCGAGAGGCAGCTTCGCCGTGAAGCGGCCGGAGAAGTTCTCCGGCGGCGCCGGCGTGGACGATGACGGCGGGGAGCCCGCCGGGGACGGCTATGTCCGGGAGGGCCGGGGATGAAAAAGGTGACCGCGCGGGCCTACGGCCTGCTTATCCTGGTGGCCCTGACCATCCTGGGCATGGGCGTGTACATATTCCGCTACGCCAGGGACGGCGGCGATTGGGCCTCCTTCTACGCCAACGACAGCGTGTACAAAAACGGCGTGCTGAACCGGGGCGTCATCACGGACAGGGACGGCGTCATCCTGGCCTCCGCCGGGGAGGACGGCTTCCACTATGCCGACAGCTACGCCGTGCGCCGGGCCTGCCTGCACCTGCTGGGTGACCTGAACGGCAACATCGGCACCGGCGTGCTGAACATATTCCGGCCGGAGATGATCAACTACTCCTTCCTCACCGGCACTACCACCGAGGGGGGCTCCTTCAAGCTCACCGTGGACGCGGACGTGTCCGCCGCGGCCTACAACGCCCTGAACGGCCGCAAGGGCACGGTGCTGGTATACGACTACCAGACCGGCGAGGTGCTGTGCATGGTGTCCGCCCCGGGCTGGGACCCGGCGGAGGGCGTCAACTTCGACCCCAACGACAAGTCCTATGAGGGCGCTTTCATCAACCGGGCCATCAGCTCCACCTTCGTGCCCGGGTCGGTGTTCAAGCTGGTGACCATGGCCGCCGCCATCGAGAACATACCGGACATCTGGGGCCAGACCTTCACCTGCACCGGCAGCGACATCGTGGGCGGCCAGAAGATCAACTGCGCCGGTGTCCACGGCACCATCAACGTGGAACAGGCGTTGGCCTGCTCCTGCAACGTGGCCTTCGCCCACATCGCGTCTCAGCTGGGCGGGGAGCTCATATCCTATTACGCGGACCTGTACGGCCTCACCAGCGCCCACACCCTCAACGAGGACATCCCCACCGCCGCCGGCAGCGTGCCCGCCGCGGATACCGCCGCGGACGCCGCCTGGGAGGGCATCGGCCAGTACAAGGACCTGGTCAATCCCTACGCCTTTCTGCGGTTCGTGGGCGCCATCGCCAACGGGGGCAAGGCCGTGGAGCCCACCATCCTGGCCGGGAAGAAGTGCGGCGAGACCCAGCTCATGAACGCCAACACCGCCCAATATCTCTCGGAGATGATGAGCTACGACGTGTCCTATGAGTACGGCACCTGGTCCTACCCCGGCCTGGAGATGCACGCCAAGACAGGCACCGCCGAGGTGGGCGACGGCACTACCCATGCCTGGTTCGCCGGGTTCATCACCAACCCCGGCCACCCCCTGGCCTTCGTGGTGATGGCGGAGCGGGCCGGCGGCGGCTATGCCGTGGCGTCGCCCATCGCCAACGCGGTGCTCCAGGCGGCGGTGAACGGGTAACCCCCTACCGGCCCTTCGGGCCACCTCCCCCCAAGGGGAGGCGAGGGAGTCGGTGCTCATCCGGCACCTCCCCCTCGGGGGAGCTGGCCGCCGCCAAAGGCGGCGGTCTGAAGGGGGGGCACTCCGCAAATCACGACACAAGGTATACCACACTTATGATCGACATATCCCTGCACAACGTAAAAAAGAGCTTCGGGGGCGTGGAAGTGCTCCGGGACGTGAGCTTCGACATCCAGACCGGGGAGCGGGTGGCCCTGCTGGGGCCAAACGGCGCCGGCAAGACCACCCTGCTGCGCATCCTCACCGGGGCGTTGGAGCCCGACGAGGGGGACGTGGTCCTGGCGCCAGGCAAGCGGGTGGGCCTTATCTCCCAGATCCCCGTGTACCCGGAGGGCTACACCACGGAGGACGTGCTGCGCTCCGCCTTCCGGCACCTGGACGATATCAAAGCGAAAATGGCCGCCCTGGAATCGGCCATGCAGACCGACTCCTCCCGGGAGACCCTCTCCCGCTACGACAGGCTCTCCGCCGAGTACGACCGGCTGGGGGGCTACAGCGCGGACTATGAGCTGGAGCGGGTGGCCAACGGCCTGGACATCTCCGGCCCCATGCGGGGGCAGCTGTTCGACAGCCTGTCCGGCGGGGAGAAGACAAGGGTGAACCTGGCCCGGCTGCTGCTGGAGGACACGGATATTTTGCTGCTGGATGAGCCCACCAACCACCTGGACCTGAAGAGCACCCAATGGCTGGAGGAATTTCTGCTGCGGTTCAAGGGCGCGGTGCTGACCGTGAGCCACGACCGGTGGTTTCTGGACACCGTGGCCCAGCGGACCATCGAGCTGGCCGGCGGCGTGTGCCAGTTCTACGCCGGGAACTACAGCTTTTTCGTGGAGGAGAAGCAGCGGCGGTACGAGACGCTGCGAAAGCAGTACGAGAAGAGCCAGAAGGAGATCGCCCACCTGGAGGCGGCGGCCCGAGACCTGCGCCTCTGGGCGTTTCTCGGCAACGACAAGCTCTACAAGCGGGCCTTCTCCATGGAAAAGCGCATCGCGAAGCTCCAGTCGGCCCCCAAGCCCACGAAGGAGCGGAAGCTGAACGTCAAATTCAAGGAGCGGGAGTTTTTCGGCGACGAGGTGATGGTGGCCGGGGAGCTTGCCAAGTCCTACGGGGAAAAGCGCCTGTTCTCGGACCTGGAGCTGCTGATACGGCCCGGGGAGCGGGTGGCGGTCATGGGCGACAACGGCGCGGGCAAGTCCACCCTGGTGAAGCTCATCCTTGGGGACGAGACCCCGGACCGGGGCTTCGTGCGCCTTGGTCCCGCCATCCGCACGGCGTACCTGCCCCAGATCATCTCCTTCTCCCACCCGGAGCGGTCCATCCTGGACACGCTCTTATACGAAGACAAGGCCCAGCCCCAGGACGCCCGGGACCGGCTGGCGGCCTTCAACTTCACCGGCGAGGACGTGTTCAAGACCGTGGGCACCCTGTCCGGCGGGGAGCAGAGCCGCCTGCGGCTCTGTATGCTCATGAAGAGCGACATCAACTTCCTCATCTTGGACGAGCCCACGAACCACCTGGACATCGCCAGCCGGGAGTGGATAGAGCAGGCGCTGGAGGACTACGGCGGGACCCTGCTGTTCGTGAGCCACGATAGGTGGTTCGTGGACAGGTTCGCCACCCGGATATGGGAGCTGAAGGACGGGCAATTCACCGACTTCGCCGGTGGGTACCAGGCCTTCCAGGAGTACACCGCCCGGCAAAAGTCCCTGACCCAGATCGCGAAGCGGCAGGACCCCAAGCCCAAGGGCCAGAAACCCCAGCGGGCGGCGGACCCGGGAAAGCAGCTGGCCAAGCTGGAGCGGGAGATCGAGAAGCTGGAATCCGCCATCGGGGACCTGGCCGCCCGGGAGGAGGAGCACGCCACCGACTACCAGAAGCTCATGGAGCTGGGGTCGGAGAAGGCCGCCCTCCAGGAAAAGCTGGACGGGCTTTACGAGCAGTGGGAGACTCTGGCGGAATGAAAAAGCTGACCCGGACCCAAAAGGGCCTCTTCATCGCGGCGGGGGTATGCCTTGCCCTGGCCGCGTTCTTTAAATTCAGCCTGCGGGGCTTTGGCATGACGGCCATATGCTTTTTCTGCCTGGCCGCCTGCGACACCGTTTTCGCCCTGCTGGACATGAAAAAGGCCAGGCGCACGCGCCTGGCGCTGATCCTGGTGCTGGCCATCGGCATGGGCTGCTTTCTGGCCGGGGAGATACCGGTGCTGGCGGACGCCCGGTCCGCTAAGGACACCTCCGCGGACTATCTCATCGTCTGCGGCGCCGGGGTCACGGGTTCCCGGCCGTCCCTGTCCCTCATGGACCGTATAGACGGGGCATACGACTGGCTCACCGCCCACCCGGAGGGCAAGGCCGTCCTATCCGGCGGCCAGGGCCCCGGGGAGGACATGAGCGAGGCCAAGTGCATGTCCGACTGGCTCACGGATAGGGGCGTGGACCCGGACCGGCTCATTCTGGAGGACCAGTCCGCCTCCAGCCGGGAAAATCTCAAAAACTCCCTGGCCCTCATCGCCGCGGACGGAGGGGACGCCGGGGGCCGGATCGCGGTGCTGTCCAGCGAGTACCACCTGCACCGCCTCTCCTGGATGGCGGAAGAGCTGGGTTTTGAGGCCGTGCCCGTGGCCGCCCGGACCCGGAACCCCTTCATCTTCGTGAATTACGCCATCCGGGAGTCCTTCGCCATGTGGGAGCTCTGGGTGTTCGGCATGTAAAGTAAGATATAGCGCCGCCCGGACGAAAGTCCGGGGCGGATAGGGGAGTATTTTTGGGCCGGTATCTATCGCAACTAAGAGCGGAACAAGATCGGCCACAGGCGTTGAAGAGACTATTATGATGAGATTTTGCCTTGTCCTTAGAGGAAACACCGCTAAAACGCTTGCTTCGCTGGCGATCGTTATATCGTTCGCCATTGGTTTTTGCCTCCCCGCCTTTGCCGCGGAGACGCCCCGGCCGGAGAAGCAGGTGTGGATCGCGGGCAACCCCATAGACGCCTATGCCATCGTCTATGGCGCGGACCGGGAGGCGGCGGAGGAACTGGCCCGGTACATTGAGGCGGCCACGGGCGTCTCTCCGCCGCTGCTCCCGGACACAGAGGCCGCCGGCCATGAGATCTGCGTGGGGCAGGTGGACCGGGCCGGCGTGCAGGCCGAATGTGGTCTGGCAAACGACGGATTTATCATCCAGGTGACCGGCGGCGACCTGTTCATCCGAGGCGACGCCGCCCTGGGCACCCTCTACGGCGTGTACGGATTTCTGGAGAAATACGTGGGCTGGCGGTTCATCCACAGGGACACGGACTGGCTGAGACCGGGGGACGCATCCCTGGAGGAGGGCCTTTTCTGGAAATACGAACCGCCTTTTGAGTACCGGCAGCTGGACTGGTTCTGCACCTTTGACGACGCCTGGCAGGCAAAAAACGGTGAAAACTACCTGGACTTCCCCTGGGCTGGCGGTGACAGCGGTTTCGTTCACACCCTGGGGGAGCTGTCGGAGCTCCATAACGACTTCACGGGGCAGCCCTGCCTCAGCGACGAGGCGGTCCTGGCAACGGTCATAAAGAACGTCCGCCGCCTGCTGGACG
>CANQIH010000047.1 GCA_947624035.1 uncultured Oscillospiraceae bacterium
CGCTGTCCCGGATGGCCCGGAACATGTCGTCCGTCAGGTTCCGGGGATGGCCGCACAGGGCCCGGGCGTTGGAGTGACTGGCCACGATGGGCTGCTCCGTCAGCCGGGTCAGGTCCCAGAAGCCCCGGTCAGACAGGTGGCTCACGTCCATGCGGATGCCCAGCCGGTCCGCCTCCCGCACGAAATCCCGGCCGTCGGGGCCCAGGCCCCGGTCCGTGTCATCTATGTTGGTGCCGGACAGGCGGTTGGCGTGGTTCCAGGTGATGTTCACCATCCGCACGCCCCACTCATGGGCCAGGGCCAGCTTCCCCGGGTCGCAGTCCAGAAGCTCGCCGCCCTCCACGGACAGCAGCGCGGCGATCTTTCCCCCACCGTTGGCCGCCCGCACGTCCCCCGGCACCCGGCACTGGACGGCGAGATCCGCGTTTTTCTCCATCTCCGCCGCGAACACGTCCCGCTGCCGGGCGCACTCGGCGAAGAGCGTCCCCGGCGCGTGTTCGTCCGCGTCGGCAAAGATGGCGAACACCTGGGCCGCCTTCTGGAACCGGCCCAGGCGCACAAGGTCCAGGTGGCCCCCGTTCTCCCGCAGGCCCCGCCCGTCACGGGTGCAGCAGCTCACGGTGTCGCAGTGGCCGTCGAACCAGGGGATGTCCCCCATATGTACGTCTGTCATATACAGCATCTCCCCAAAAGCTTTTTTCCGCAGTATAGCAGACCGGCCGCCCGCCGTCAACGCAGAGCGGACCGCTGTCCGTCTCCGGGGGAATATACAGTTCTTGATATATCGTCCGGTTTGTACACATCATGCGAACGCGTGTCCGCTCTGCGTGAACGCGCGCCCAAAACCCCTTGAAAACAGGGCATTTTTCTTGCGCATATTTTCACAAAAGGCTTTCATTTGCCGGAAGCCTTTGTTATAATGAAACACGGATGCAAAACATGACGCAGCACATACATACTACTTGTCTTTCGCGTAGGGGGTAACATTTTGAACATCCATGGAAAAGAGATCAAAGTCTTCACCGGCAACGCCAGTCCGAAGCTTGCCAAGGAGATCTGCGACTGCCTGAACATCAACCTGGGCAACGCCGAGTGCAAGCACTTCTCCGACGGCGAGTGCTCCGTCTCCGTGTACGAACCGGTCCGCGGCGCGGACGTGTTCCTGGTCCAGTCCACCTGCGGTCCTGTGAACGATAACCTCATGGAGCTGCTGGTGATGACCGACGCCATGCGCCGGGCCTCCGCCGGCCGGATCACAGCGGTCATCCCCTATTTCGGCTATGCCCGCCAGGACCGGAAGGCCAAGAGCCGCGATCCCATCTCCGCCAAGCTCGTTGCAAACCTCATCACCGAGGCCGGCGCCGACCGGGTGCTGACCATGGACCTGCACGCCAACCAGATCCAGGGCTTCTTCGACATCCCCGTGGACAACCTGGCCGGCGGCAACATCTTCGCCAACCACTACCTCAAGAAGTACGGCTTCGCCAACAGCGACGTGATGGTGGTCTCCCCCGACGTGGGCAGCGTGGCCCGTGCCCGCAGCTTCGCCATGAAGCTGGGCGTGGACCTGGCCATCGTGGACAAACGCCGGGAGCGTGCCAACCAGTCCGAGGTCATGAACCTCATCGGCAACGTGGAGGGCAAGACCATCCTCATTCTGGACGACATGGTGGACACCGGCGGCAGCCTCTGCGGCGCGGCCAAGGCCCTGAAGGAGCTGGGCGGCGCGAAGAAGATATACGCCTGCGCCAGCCACGGCGTCCTGTCCGGCCCGGCCCTGGAGCGCATCGCGGCCAGCGAGCTGGAGGAGCTGCTGCTGCTGGACACCATCCCCTATCCCGCGGGCAAGCCACAGGTGGACAAGATCCATTACCTCTCCGTGGCGCCGGTGTTCGCCGCCTCCATCCACCGCATCTACGAGGACGAGTCCCTGTCCTCCCTGTTCGTCTGATGTTCGGCATGGGCGGGGCCGTGCGGTGGCTGGCGGTGTTTCTGGGAAACCCCGGCCCGAGATACGCCGGCACCCGCCACAACGCCGGTTTCCTCGCGGCGGACGCCCTGGCGAAGGACAAGGGCGTGAACATCGCCCGGCTCCGTTTCCGGGCCCTGACGGCTCCCTGTGAGCTGGCCGGTGAGCCGGCGCTGCTCATGAAGCCACAGACCTATATGAACGAGTCCGGCCAGGCCGTGGGCCAGGCCGCCCGGTTCTACAAGATACCGCCCGAGCGGGTGATCGTGGTGTCCGACGACATCAATCTCCCCTTGGGCAAGCTGCGCGTCCGGCCCAAGGGCTCCGCCGGGGGCCACAACGGCCTTAAGAGCATCATCGCCCACCTGGGCTCCGACGAGTTCCCCCGGGTGCGGGTGGGGGTGGGCGCCCCCGCCGGCGGCGGGGATGAGCAGGTCGATTGGGTGCTGGGCGTACCGAAAAACGCCGATTGGGACGCTTTTTCCGCGGCCTGCGCCCTGGCGGCCCATGCCGTGGAGGACTACATCGCCCTGGGCCCGGACAAGACCATGGGAAAGTACAACTGAGCGCAAAATAACCTTTAGATACACAGCAAAGCCTCGCAGAGTTCGCGCCCGCAGGCGCGAATAAGATCCGATCGTTTTTTCCGGGGGCGTGTACCTCGGAAAAAACACTGCTCGGCCCGCAAACGTGCGCGCTTGCGCGTGCGCTGCGGCGGGCCGCAATCTTAAATTTGCCGGAAAAGGCGAAGCCTTTTCGGCAGTAAAAGGAGGTTCGCCAGTGAAAAAGGAATGCATCGCCATGCTGCTTGCCGGCGGCCAGGGTTCACGATTGTACGCCCTGACCTCCAGCGTGGCAAAACCCAACATCCCCTTTGGGGGCAAATACCGCATCATCGATTTTCCCCTGTCCAACTGCGCCAACTCCGGCATCGACACAGTGGGCGTGCTCACCCAGTACCGGCCCATGAAGCTCAACGCCTACGTGGGCACCGGACAGCCGTGGGACCTGAACAGCGACGACGGCGGCGTGTTCATCCTCCCGCCCTATATGTCCCAGGGCGAGAAGGGCAACTGGTTCTCCGGCACCGCCAACGCCATCTACCAGAACATGGAGTTCATCGACCTGCGTGACCCGGAGTACGTGCTCATCCTCTCCGGCGACCACATCTACAAGATGGACTACGCCGCCATGCTGGAGGAGCACAAGGAGAAGGGCGCCGCGGCCACCATCGCGGTCATCCAGGTGAGCATGGACGAGGCCAAGCGCTTCGGCATCATGAACATCGGCGAGGACGGCTACATCAACGAGTTCGAGGAGAAGCCCGCCCACCCCAAGAGCACCATGGCCTCCATGGGCATCTACATCTTCACCTGGTCCAAGCTGCGCCAGGCCCTCATCGAGGACGAGGCGGACCCGGACAGCCAGCGTGACTTCGGCAAGAACATCATCCCCCGGCTGCTGAACCAGGGCGAGAAGCTCTGGCCCTATCAGTTCAAGGGCTACTGGCGGGACGTGGGCACCATCACCAGCCTCTGGGACGCCAACATGGACATGCTGAGCCCGGAGCTCATCGACCTATATGACCCCAACTGGCCCATCCTGAGCCGCAGCCCCATCCGCCCGCCCCAGGTGGTGGGCCCGGAGGCGGACGTCCGCCACTCCATCGTCACCGAGGGCTGCGTGGTGAACGGCAGCGTGTTCAACAGCGTACTGTCCAACCAGGTCACCGTGGAAAAAGGCGCCACGGTGGAGTACAGCGTGCTGATGCCCGGCGCCCATGTGGAGGCCGGCGCGGAGGTGCGGTTCGCCATCCTAGGCGAGAACGTCCGGGTGTGCGGCGGCGCCCACGTGGGCACCGCCCCCGACGGTTCGGAAGGCTGGGGCGTCGCGACCTGCGGCCCCAATGTGACTGTTGGCCCCGGCGCCTTCGTGGCGCCCGGCACCATGCTCTATGATGATGTGGTGGCGACATGAGAAATTTACATGGTATCATTTATACGCTCAGCTCCGAGCCTGAGCTGCAGCAGCTGGTCCGCAACCGGAACAGCGCGTCCCTGCCCTTCGGCGGACGCTACCGTCTGATCGACTTCGCCCTGTCCGCCATGGTGAACGCCGGCATCCCCGACGTGGGCGTCATCATGGAGCGGGACTACCAGAGCCTGCTGGACCACCTGTCCAGCGGCGCGGACTGGGGCCTGGCCCGCCGCCGCGGCGGCCTGCGCATGCTGCCCCCCTTCGGCCTGCCCGAGGCCCACTCCGGCCACTTCGGCGGGTGCATGGAGGCGCTGCGCTCCGTCCGCTCCTACATCCGGGACATCCCCCAGGGGGACGTGGTCCTGTGCGCCGGCGACTGGGTGGGCAACGTGGACCTGTCCGCCGCCATCGACCTGCACTTCCACACCGGCGCGGAGATCACCGCCGTGTGCTCCGAGGGCTACGGCCCCTTCGCCCACCACCGGCTGGTGAAGGATGACGACGGCTACGCCCGCCGCCTCCTGTTCTCCGAGGGCGGCCCCGGCGAGGGCCTGTTCTCCCGGGAGATCTACATCATGAAGAAGGACCTTCTGCTGTCCTTCATGGACTTCTGCTCCGAGGGCGGCAAGAACCACTTCCACCGCAACGCCATCGCCCACTACCTGTCCGAGGGCGGCAAGATCGCTGTCTATGAGCACAACGAGTACGCCCGGCGGATCACCTCCGTGCGGGATTACTACGACGCCAGCATGGAGCTTCTGGACCCCGTGAACATGGCGGCCCTGTTCCCCAGCGAGGACCGGCCCATCCGCACCAAGGAGCGGGCCGAGGTCAGCACCTACTACGGCGAGCAGTCCAAGGTCCGCAACAGCCTGGTGGCCGACGGCTGCTACATCGAAGGAGAGGTGGAGAACAGCATCCTCTTCCGCGGCGTGCGGGTGGCCAAGGGGGCCAAGGTGAAGGACTGCATCCTCATGCAGGACACCGTGGTCAACGACGGCGCTGAGCTGCGCTGCGTCATCGCAGACAAGGACTGCGTCATCACCGAGGGCTGCTTCCTGGCCGGGAGCCCCCGCCTGCCCATCGTCATCCCCAAGGGCGAGCGGGCATAAGTTAGAGATAAGTTTATATGAGCCGCGCATCCCCCGTCGGGTGCATCCCGGCGGGGGAGCGCCGTGTTTTGGACATCGACCCATCCAGGCAAAGCCTGCAAACATAGATAAGGAGTCTTTACCCTATGTCAGAGATCACGCGAGACGAACTGCATGCAGCAATAGAGGATAAGCTTTGCGCCCACTTCGGCACCACCGGCCAGAACGCCACCGATACCCAGGTGTTCATGGCCACGGCCCAGGTCATCCGTGAGGTGATGAGCCGGACCATCGCCCTGCAGCGGGAGCACAAGGACCAGAAGACGGTCCACTACCTGTCCCTGGAGTTCCTTCTGGGCCGGAGCATGATGAAAAACGCCTACAACCTGGGCATCGGCCAGCAGCTCATCGAGGCGCTGGAGGACATGGGCCGCTCCCCGGCGGACATCTTTGAGATGGAGCCGGACGCGGGCCTTGGCAACGGCGGCCTGGGCCGCCTGGCCGCCTGTTATTCCGACAGCATGGCCTCCCTGGACATCCCCGCCTCGGGCTACTCCCTGTGCTACGAGCTGGGCCTGTTCAAGCAGGAGATCCGGGAGGGCAAGCAGCGGGAGGTGGCCGATAGGTGGACCCTGGGCCAGCTGGGCTGGCTCATCACCCGGTCTGAGGACACCTGCGAGGTCCGCTTCGGCGGCCACGTGGAGGAGGAGTGGGATTCCACCGGCACCTGCCGGACACGCCTGACCAACTATGAGAGCGTGTTCGCGGTGCCCCGGGATATGCTCATCGCCGGCTACGGCGGCAAGCGCATCAACACCCTGCGCCTGTGGGAAGCCCGGAGCCAGGAGGCCCTGGACATGTACCTCTTCTCCGGCGGCAAGTACGTCCAGGCCATGGAGAAGCGGACCATGGCGGAGGTCATCACCAAGGTGCTGTACCCCGCCGACGACCACCCCCAGGGCAAGGAGCTGCGCCTGAAACAGCAGTACTTTTTCGTCTCCGCCACCGCCCAGGACCTGGTGCGCAAGCACCGCCGGGATTGGGGCGACGTGCGCTCCTTCCCGGACCACCACGTCCTGCAGATCAACGACACCCACCCCACCCTCATCATCCCGGAGCTCATGCGCATCTTCATGGACGAGGACGGCCTGGGCTGGGATGAGGCCTTCGACGCGGTGAGCCGCAGCGTGGCCTACACCAACCACACGGTGCTGTCCGAGGCGCTGGAGAAGTGGCCCCAGGGCCTGGTCCAGTCCCTGCTGCCCCGGGTCTGGCAGATCATCCGTGAGCTGAACATCCGCTGGAACAACCAGCTGCACCAGTGGTTCGGAAACGACGAGGCCAAGATCGAGTACAGCCTCATCCTCTCCCGGGGCCAGGTCCACATGGCCAACCTGTGCCAGGCGGTGTGCTATAAGATAAACGGCGTGTCCGCCCTCCACGGCCAGATTTTGACCACCCGGCTCTTCAAGGACCTGTACGGCGTCCGGCCTGACCGGTACACCTTCGTCACCAACGGCATCGACCACCGCCGCTGGCTGGACCAGATCAACCCCGGCCTGTCCGGCCTTCTGCGGGAGCTGATCGGCGACGGCTTCATCACCCAGCCCGAGCAGCTCCGTGAGCTGCGGAGATTCGAGAACGACCCCGCCGTGCTGGACCGGCTTAACGAGATCAAGACCCAGAACAAGGTCCGCTTCGGCAACTGGCTGGAGCAGCGCCAGGGCTCCCTGCTGGACCCGGGCGCCGTGCTGGACGTGCAGGTGAAGCGGCTGCACGAGTATAAGCGCCAGCTGCTGGCCGCCATGCTCATCACCCACCTGCAGATGCGCCTGCACGACGAGCCCAACAAGGAATTCCTGCCCCGGACCTTCGTGTTCGCGGCCAAGGCCGCCGGCGGCTACGTCACCGCCAAGCGCATCATCGAGCTCATCAACTCCCTGGCTGCGGACGTGAACAGCGACCCCGCCTGCAAGGGCAAGCTCCAGGTGTTCTTCGCGGAGAACTACCGGGTGTCCATGGCCGAGCAGCTCATGCCCGCCGCACAGGTGTCCGAGCAGATATCCACCGCCGGCAAGGAGGCCTCCGGCACCGGCTGCATGAAGCTCATGATGAACGGCGCCATCACCATCGGCACCCTGGACGGCGCCAACGTGGAGATGCACGACGTGCTGGGCGACGAGAACATGTTCCTCTTCGGCCTCAAGACCCCGGAGGTGGAGGCGCTGCTGCGCCACTACCGGCCCAACGACTACTATAACTCCGACCCCGTCACCAAGGCGGTGCTGGATAAGTTCAACACCGGCTTTGCCGACGGCAAGAGCTACTCCGACATCACCGGCGGCCTGCTGTTTGGCGGCGACCCCTACGTGCTGCTGGCGGACTTCGCCGACTACCGCCGGGCCCACGAGCAGCTCTACGCCCTCATGGCCGACCCCCGGGCCTCCGCCAAGGTGTCCCTCGTGAACATCGCCGAGTCCGGCGTGTTCGCCGCGGACCGGGCCATCCGGGAGTACGCACAGAACATCTGGCACGTGTAAAAAATACCGCATCCATAGGCAGGGCCCGGCGCACGCCGGGCCCTGTTTGTCAACTGCCAGACCCTCGGCTCCTCGTCAGCGAATGCGTTGTAGGTCTCGCTTTGGTGCAAGCCCCAAAGCTCAAATACAACGCAGCGCCTCCTCTCCACAAAGGGCAGGCGTGCCCTTTGTGGGCCCCGTTAGCGCGGCGCCAGCTCCCTATGGGGGCGGGATAACTGCCGCACCCCTCGGCTCCCCCTACGGGGGAGCTGCTGAGCGCAGCGAGGCTGAAGGGGGAAACGGAGGATGGGTGGTGGATCTACGTTTCACCCTTCCGGCCCTTCGGGCCACCTCCCCTCAAGGGGAGACAAGGGGCTGGTGCTTATCCAACATTCCCCCCCAAGGGGAGGCAAGGGGCTTGGTGGAAACCTCAAGCTATTGCCGCCCCCTTGGGGGAGCTGGCGCGCTCCCCAGGAGAAAACGGCGATGCCCCGGCGTTTGGAAACAAACGCCGGGGCATCGTCGTCATACCATTTGGTCGGGGCCCAGCCCCACCAGGGAATCCACATAGGAGCGCATCTCCGCCTTTGTGCGGATGCGCCTCGACTTGTCCAGCACCTGCCGCCGCTGCTCGGCGGGGAGACCGGAGAACACCTCCATGGCGTCCGGGTTCTGGGCCAGGGCCATGCCGAAGCCCTGGGGCACCCCCGGCCCGCTCACCAGGTCCTTATCCTTGTCCATTTTCATCACCCCGGCTAGCATGGCCGGGAAGGGCGGATTTTATTCGTCCCCGTGGAGCCTGTGGCAGAGGGCGATCTCCTCCGCGTAGCCGGACTCGTCCTCCTGGGGCGTCTCCAGGATGAAAGGCAGCTTCTCCAGCGCCGGGTGGTTCAAAATACGCCCGATGGCGTCCAGGGGCAGCTTGCCCTCCGTGAGCCGGGCATGCCGGTCCTTGGCCACGCCCAGGTCGTTTTTGCTGTTGTTGAGATGGATGGCCTTGAGCCTGTCCAGGCCCACGGTCTTGTCGAATTTCGTCAGCACGCCGTCCAGGTCGTTCACGATGTCATAGCCCCCGTCCCAGACGTGGCAGGTGTCCAGGCACACCCCCAGCTTGTCGCTAAGAGCCGTCCTATCGATGATCTGGCGCAGCTGCTCAAAGGTGCCGCCCACCTCGCTGCCCTTGCCGGCCATGGTCTCCAGCAGCACCGTGGTGGTCATCTCGGGGAACAGCACCTGGTCCAGCACCTCCGCGATCTTGGCGATGCCGGTCTCCACGCCCTGGCCCACGTGGGAGCCGGGGTGGAAGTTGTAGTACTGGCCGGGGGTCAGCTCCATGCGCCGCAGGTCCTCCCGGAAGGCCAGCAGGGCGAAGTCCCGGACGTTTTGCTTTTCCGCGCAGGGGTTCAGGGTGTACGGCGCGTGGGCCACCAGCCGGTCGATGTCGTGCTCCCGGCAGAAGGCCAGAAAGGCCTCCGCGTCCGCCGGGTCCGCGGCCTTGGCCGCGCCGCCCCGGGGATTGCGGGTGAAAAAGGCGAAGGTGTTGCCGCCCAGGCGGTGGGCCCGCTGGCCCATGGCCAGGTAGCCGCCGGCGGCGGAGATGTGGCATCCGATACGCAGCATAGGTCCGATGGTCCTCCCAAAATTTACAAGTCGTTCACAGAGTTCCAGGGTTTTGTCATGGCTTTTTCAGTATAACATGGTATAATAAATGTTACAATATGTAACCGATCGCTTTTTGCGCCCTGCGCAGAGAAAGGAGCGTCTATGAAGGGAACGAGGACGTGGAACGTGGCCGGCCGCCTGCTGTTTCTGCTGGCGTTCGCCGCGTCGGCGGCCGTGTTCTGGTTCGCCAGGACCGGCGAGGGGTATATGGATCTCGTCATCAACGGCGTGTTCGACGCCGTGGCGGCGCTGTTCGTCATCATCTATTTCGAGGGCTGCGCCCGGCCCCTGGGCAAGGTGGTGTCGTCCCTGCGCCGGGTGACGGACGAGATACGCAGCAGCCGTGGCGGGCCGGAGGCCATGTGGGACCGGTTCAGCCGGGAGCAGCTTTTTTCCAACTGGCGGCTGGACGAGCGGTACGACGCCTATGTCCGGGAGGTGATGCGCCAGCAGGAGGACAGCGACCTCACCGCCGGCTGTGACATCCGGGACTACATAGACGAGCAGCTGATCAGCGACGCCGTGAACAAGGCCTTCTGCGACCAGATCGGCGGCATCATGACGGGCCTCGGCATCCTGTTCACCTTCATCGGCCTGGTGTACGGCCTGCGCAACTTCGACGCTTCCTCCGTGGACCTGATGCAGACCAGCACCCAGGCGCTGATGGCGGGCATCAAGATCGCCTTCCTGACGTCCATCTTCGGCCTCGTGTACTCGCTGCTGTTCGGCCTTTGCTACAAGCGGCTGCTGCGGCAGAGCGCCCAGGCGCTCTATGACTTCCAGGACGCCTACGCCGAGCGGGTCCGGCCCAGCCGGGAGAACGCCGTGCGCAGCGCCATGCTCCGGCTCCAGGAGGAGCAGATCGACGCCCTGGAGCAGTTCGGCGACAACGTGGGCCGTCAGGTGGGCAAGGCCGTGACAGATCAGATGGCCCCCGTCACCGACGCCCTCCAGCAGACCATCACCAAGTACGTGTCCGTGGCCATCGAGGACCAGCGGGCCGGCATGGAGCGGGTGGTGCGGTTTTTCCTGGACAGCATGAACGAATCTCTGGGCAACATGTTCAGCCAGCTCAAATCCCGGACGGAGGAGCTGGCCCGCTGGGAGCGAGAGATGACCGTGGCGCTCCGGGGCATGGTGGATGGCCTCGGCTCCGCCGGTCAGAACCTGGCACAGGCCCAGGCCAGCGCCAAACAGGTGGCCGGCACCATGGCGTCCTATACCGGCGCCGTCCAGAAGCTCACCGAGGCCCAGGCCGGCCTCATCCGGGACATGCAGGCCCTGGCGGACACCTACGGCCGCCGCCGTGAGGAGGAGGACGCCCTGCTGCGGTCCGCGGCGGACAGCGTCCGGGCCGCCGCCGAAAGCATGGACAAGAGCGTCCAGGCGGCCCTGTCCATCCAGGACATCGCCCGGGAGGCCCGGGAGGCCGGACAGGACGGCGCCCAGCGTCTGGCGGAGGCCGCGGAGAGGATATCCGCCGCCGCCGAGGCCATCGAGAACGTGTCGGGCCTCACCGCCGCCAACATCTCCGCCGCCGCGGACCGGCTGGGCCGGAGCGCGGACAGGGCGGAGGCGGGCGTCCGCCAGAGCGTGGGGGAGAGCCTGGACCGGCTGGAGCAGGCGGCCGCCCGGCTCAGCGACAGCCTCACCGTCGCCGCCGCCGCGGCGGACAGCGCGGCCAGGGCCGCCGGGAGCATGCCCCAGGTCACTGCCGGGGACGGCAGCGTCCGGGACCGCCACAGCCGCTGAGGAGGGACGGCCATGGAGAGAAGAAGACGAAGGGGCTCCCTGGATGTACAGGAGACCAGCTTCTGGCAGTCCTACTCGGACATGATGGCGGGGGTGCTTTTGATGTTCATCCTCATCATCTGCGGGACGCTGTTCGTGCTCATGCAGGTGAAAAACTCCTACGACGAGAGCGAGCTGGCGCTGCGGCAGCGGGAGACCGAGCTGGAGCAGACCGCCCAGGAGAACCAGGAGTACGTGGACCTGACCCGGACCCAGAACGAGCGGCTTCTGAGCCAGCAGGAGCAGCTGGCGGAACAGCAGGCGAAGCTGGACGACCAGCAGGCCCAGCTGGACGAGCAGAAGTCCCAGCTGGACGCCCAGCGGGAGGTGCTGGACCAGCAGCAGACCGCCCTGCAGACCGCCCAGACCACCTTGGAGCAGCGGGAGGCGGAGCTCCAGGCCAGCCAGACCCTGCTGGCCTCACAGCAGCAGACCCTGGACCAGCAGCAGACCGCGCTGGAGACCCAGCAGGCCCAGCTGGAGCAGATCATCGGCGTGAAGCGGGACCTGATCGCGGCCCTGTCCGACGCTTTCTCCAGCTCCGACCTGCGCATATCCATCGACGAGCAGACCGGCGCCATCCGCATGGACTCCAGCGTGCTCTTTGACTACGACAGCGCCGATCTGACGGAGGAGGGCGAGAGGACTCTGGACGCGCTGCTGCCGGCCTACTTCGACGTGGTGCTCAGCGACGAGTATGTGGACTACATCTCCGAGATCATCATCGAGGGCCACACGGACACCGCCGGTACCTATACATATAATCTGAGCCTGAGCCAGGCCCGGGCGGAGGCCGTGGCGGCCTACTGCCTGGACGACGGGGAGGCGCTGTTCCCGGCGGACACCCTGGAGCGGGTGCGCACCATCGTGTCCGCCTCGGGCCGGTCCTGGAGCGACCCGGTGTACGGCCCGGACGGCCAGGTGGACGCGGAGGCCAGCCGCCGGGTGGAGATCAAGTTCCGCCTGTCCGACGAGCAGATGATCGACCAGATGCTGGACGTGCTGCAGCAGTACGAGTGAGGGACACAGGGATATTGCAATGATGACCGCCGCCCGGGGAAGGTCCCCGGGCGGCGTGTGGTTTGTATGCGCAAGACCGGCGGCCCACTCTGACGAGGGGGCTGTCGCCCAACGGGGCCCCCGCGCGGCACGCCTGCCGCGTGGGGAGAGGAGGAGCCACGTTGTATTTGAGCTTTGGGGCTTGCCCCGAAGCGAGACCTACAACGTGTGCTCCGACGA